>DAIQBE010000037.1:0-4899 GCA_036781325.1 Leadbetterella sp.
ATCCAAAAAGATATGTTCATTTTTCTTTGTTCGGAAAAAAAGAAAAAAAGTAAGTCCTTAAAAGCCCTTTCCTATATTTGTTTGCTTAGGCGATATTTTGATGAGAGAATTACTTCAACAGAAACAGCCCCCAATTTTATTCTATTTGATCGTGAATTTCCATTAGTCTTTTAACAATTCCTAAAATTTCATAATGAGAATTATACAAGGGGGCAATGCCTATTCGAATAAAATTAGGAGGTCGAAAATCAGGTATATACACCTTTTGATTCAGCTCAGGTCTTAAAAGCTTATCCATGTAAAGCTCAGCATTTTCATGAGAAAGTGTCACATGAGAGCCTCTTTCTTCGTTTTTCCTCGGCGAAATTAAATTGAAACCTTTTTCTACTAAAAATGCATCAAAAAGCTCAATCAAAAAATTACTTAAAGAAAGACTTTTAGCCCTAAGATTTTCCATACCCGCTTCTAAAATAATTTCCACTCCAGGTGTAATTCCAACCATTGAAAGGATATTTGGTGTGCCAGTTGCGAATTTTCCTATACCTTTCTTTTCCGCATAATCTTTATCGAAATTGAACGGTTTTTGATGCCCAAACCAGCCTTGGATAGGATTATGTAATTTTTCAATTAAAGCTTTTTCTACATATAAAAATGCGGAAGCACCAGGGCCAGAATTTAAAAATTTATAGCTGCATCCTACCGCCATTTTACAGCCCATGGCTTTTAAATTAAGCGGAATTGCACCAACACTATGACTTAAATCCCAAAGCACCAAAACCCCCGATTTATCAGCTAATTCATTAATTCTTTTCATGTCATATACATACCCACTTTTATACATCACATGGCTTAGACAAATTAAAGCTACCTCGGAATTTATTGATTCTTCTATCTCTTTTAAAGAAAGTCCAAATTCATTGCTAGATTTGAGTTTTAATAAGGTATGGTTGGGAAAAGCAGTTTGGCAGAGGCCTTCTAAAATATATTGATCAGTAGGAAAATTACCTTGGTCGGTAATTACAACTTTGCGATTTTTTTGAAATTCTAAAGCAGCAAATGCCAACTTATAAAGATTTAAAGAAGTATTGTCTGCAGCACAAATTTCGTCAGGAGAAACATTTACGAGCTCTGCTATTTTTGACGCAACTTTCTGAGGTAAGTCTATCCATTGATCTTCCCAGCTACGAATCAAATTACTTCCCCAGTCATTTGTAATAGTATTTGACAATTCAATTAAAGTATTTTTTGGCAACCTACCCAAAGAATTTCCATCAAAATACACCTCATTTTCTTTTTCAAAAAACCTTTCTCTGAAACTATTAAGTTCATCTTTCTGATCTAAATAAAAAGCATTTTCTGAATACTGATTCTTATCTTTTTGCATACAGTGTTGGAATATTTGGCAAAATTCTATCTACCCATTTTTGATACATTAAAGCGGAAGGATGTAAACCATCTGAAGCTATCAATTTTTCGTTATTTTCTCGGGATATATCGGTAATATCTATAAAAATTATTCCTTTTGCCGAACATACTTCTTTTTTTATGGCATTAAATTGATCTATTTGTTTGGCAATTAGTGCCTTATCTCTACTTTTTGCAAAAGGCGTTACTCCCCAATCGGGTATAGAAACCACAAAAATGCCCTTTTTACCATATTTAGAAAATCCTTCCGCCACATCTAAAAGATTAATAAACTCACTTTTAAAAACTTCCGCATCTCTACCCCTATATTGGTTATTTACTCCTATAAGCAAGGAGACCATGTCAAATTTTTGTTTAATATTTTCTTTTTTTATTGCGGCCATTAGCTCATCTGTTGTCCAACCAGTTTTAGCAATAATATTCGGAGAATTAAAATTTAGGTTTTGAGCTTTTAATCTTTCTACTAACTGTATGGGCCATCTCTCTTCTACGTTCACACTTTCTCCAATTGTATAGCTATCGCCTAAAGCCAAATAACTTAAAGATGGCATTGAAACACTGCTTACTGCACTGTTATTTTTGCAATTTGAAAACATAAAAATTAAAAATACTAAAGTTGATAATTTAACATAAAGTTTCATAGTTAAATATAAATTATTCAATGGCTTTGATAGTGTATCCTTCATTCTTAAGCAATTGTAGGATTCCGTTAGTACCTGATAAATGTCCTGCCCCAACTGCAAAAAAAGTTGATTTGGTTTTGGAGAAATCCTTGATTTTTGAGATCCAATCAATGTTTCTTTTCGTAAGTAAAATATCTTCAAAATCTTTAAACATTTGGTCTGATTTAGCAATTAAATTCTCTAAACCAGAAATGTCTTTTGAAAGATACATTTTAAACAAATTTTGCATTTCCTTTCTACTAGCTTTTGAATCCCTAATATTTTCTAATAAATATTCCGCTTGTTTTTTATAAGGAATGCTATCAAAAATCCCCATTTGAAACTCAAAAGTTTCTAAGCCAAAGACTTCCTTACTTTGCATTTTCGCAATTTTCATTAATTCTAATTCAAAAGCCACCACTGAACAATCCAACAATTGTGGAATAATTAATGAATATAATAGAAAAGGCTTAAAGCTTGCCATGCTATTTAAAGATAAATTTAAGGAATCTACAAAGTATTTTTCCAAAATATCATAGTCAGATTTCGAATATAAATCTTTTAATACGGTTCCATTTTTCATTTTAATACCAGCCATCATAGCACCCATCATTTTAGGATCGTCCATATCAAGCTCTAAAACTAATTGCTCTGTAGCCTGAAGTTTACTTTTTATTGAATCTGATAAAACAAAATCTGATTCGCAAAGCATATGAAAAGTGCCAAAAGCATAAGATGGGAAACGTAGCTCTTTACCAGAAATTTCAAATAAAAGTGCTTGGTCTTGTGAGTAAGAATCAAAAGAAGTACACATTAAAATAAAAGAAACTGCGAATTTTAGCATTACAAAAAATATTATTTATTTAAACAAAAAGAAGTAGTGCAAAAAAAATACAGGCCTTAAAGAAATCAATTTAATAAACCTGCACCCCATTGTTGCTTATAAAAGGTTTGCAGATATTTTACTCGTAATTGCTGCAATTTAATTAGTCCTTCTAAAAGTTTAATCTCTCTACTATTTATTAAAAACAAAGAGCTTTCTCCTTGATTAAACCTCAACTCTTCATTCTTCAACAATTGTTGATAATTTTTAACCAAAGTAAAGGCATTCTTAATTTGAGTTTCAAATAGAGTTAATTGAGCTGAATATTGACGAATCTTGTTCTCAATCTCCCAAGACTTATTATTAACAAAAGAATTGGTTTCCCCAATTTTAAAAATAGTTTTCTGATAATTTCCCCTTCCTTCTCTTAATAGTAAAGGGAATTTCATATCTATACCAAATTTGTAATTATTGTTGAAATATGGGGAGGCACCATATCCAAACCTATAAAAATCTTTAGCGAGCAAATTCATTTTGAGATTCAATTCTGGAAGTAGGGATTGAGCTTTTAATTTCTTTTCAACTTGTAAACTTTGAAGTTTAAAAGTATATTGGTTTAATTCAGGATGATTTGCTTTTGCTGATTCAATCAAAGTATTCAAGTCGTCTGACCTCATAAATTGTGTAAATTGTATCACATCAGGAATATTCTCGTTTGGCATTAAATAGGCTTGGCCTTGCTCGCTCCAAAGATATTTTGAAATCTCCAATTGGCTAGTTTGCAACTCAATTAAAGCGTCATTGAGCATTAATTCGATGTTTTGAACTTGAGTAAATGCTTCTAAAGTATCAGCCACTGCTCTGTCTCCGTTATTAAATGCTAGTCGCAATAAGCTCAAACGTTGTTTTGCATTAATTAGATTTTGATTGAAAATAGTGAAAGATTGATAAGCACCGGTCCAAGACCAATACGCCAAAGATGCATCTAAAAACAAATCATTGAGCATCTGTCGCTTTTCTTGTTCGGTTTGTAATTTAAAAATTTCAGATTGACGAAGAGTTGCCCGCTGCTGATCAAAAAACAGTCCTTTTAAAATTGGAAGTTCCACCCCAGCATAACTTAAACCACCAGGTGTAAATTCAGGGTTAGGGAATGCTCCACCACTATTTTCAATACCTGTTTTTACAGATAATCCATAGGGCGTTTTCATTTTCAGTTCTGAATTTCTATAATCGAAATAACTTTTCCCGTCTAAAGTTTTTTGATTATTTTCCTGCATAAAAACGGGATCGAAAGCCCCCTTAGAAGCTAAAATATTGGCAACTGACTGCTTTATTCTGAAATCAGCTTGTTTAGCAACAGGGTGATTTTTAGCAATATCAGAAAGCAAAGTTTCTATGGTATAATACTTTTGGGAGAAAAGATACCAAGGGCAAAAAATCAATAAAAGTAAAATAACTTTTTTTTTATTAATAAGCATATTGTTTTCCTAAGTGATAATAAAAAATAATAGTAATTATAAATTTATTTCATTTTCCGTTTTTTATTCCGTTTGTTTTTGCTATATAATACTCTGGTGGAAAGCCATTTATATTTCGCCATAATTCATACCAAATTGGAACGTCTTCCAAAAGGGCAATTCCATTTGCACCCCCACCAATACGTAATGAAGTAGGCCATTTTTTGTCTTTTTCGTCTTCAATTACCAATATTCTAAACATGCCATTTGAACTTATTGAAGTTTCAACTGCAGATATAACCCCTCCAAAAGTACCGTAGCTAGTAGAAGGCCATCCAGAAAAGACTATTGCTGGAAAACCATCAAAAACGAAACGTACATTTTCTCCTCTGGCTACCAAAGGCAAGTCCATTGGGTTTACAAACATTTCAACAGCTAATTCATAATCAGAAGGCATAATACTAATAATTTCAGCACCTTCTTTAATAGTTTCACCAATACCAACCTGAATTGCTTGAGTGATATAACC
>DAIQBE010000037.1:4909-12734 GCA_036781325.1 Leadbetterella sp.
CAAGTCCATTGGCTTTACAAACATTTCTACTGCAAAGGTGGAATTAACTGGAACAATCTCTACAATCATTTCGCCTTCTTTTAAAATCTCCCCCAAACCCGCTTTTTTTGCCTTTGTGATTTGACCGCTTTGAGGAGCGGTAATAAAGTATAATTGTCGTCTGGCGTCGTAATTACTAAAAGCATTTTCTAATTTTGCAACTTCTGCTTCGGTACTTGCAGCATCTGAAAAACTTGAGAATCTTTCTCCGGAAGCTTTTGCAATTTTATCGTTATATTCTTGTAGAATAGCATTTTTTTCAATTCGTAAATTCAAAAACTCTTGCTTGCTTTGATTAAACTTATTTATTGCACTATTTAGCTTAGCTACCCCGTCTTGATAAATTACCGACCGTTTTTCAAATTCAATCAATGAAATTACTCCACTATCTAACATCGCCCTAGCGCCACTTATCTGTCTTTTATAGGTATCTAACGCATTTTTAGCTGCGGCTACATCAACACTATCACTTGAGATTTTTAGTCTTTGCTGACCAATTTTATTGTCTACTGAAAGCAATTTAAAATTTTTCCCGCTTTCTAATGCAATCACTTGGCTGTCTGTTGCTCCAACTTTACCCAAATAGGCTTCAATACTTTTATTCTTTGCTGCAATTTGCTGTTGCGTTCTTTGCAATAAAATAGGGTCTAAATATTCTGCTTTTACTTCACCAAGTTGAAGTATGGTGTCTCCTTTCTGAACAAAATCACCTTCCTTAACATACCATTTAAGGACTTTGCCGGGGATAACCGTATTCAATTCTTGAGGTCTATCCTCTTGCCTTCTAGTAGTAACTTTCCCCTTTGCCCTTATATTTTGGGTCCAAGGTAAAAATAATATAACAGAAGCTAATAAAATTAAGCCTAATAGCCAGTATTTGACAGTACTTCTTTTGTCGATAAGGTAAATAGTTGAGAAACTTTTAATCCCAATATTCTTAATTTTTTTCTCGAAATCTACGTCTAAAAAATCTCCCATTATTTTCAAATTTTTCCTTTTTCAATTCTAATTATCCTATCAAATCCTTCGAAACTTTCTTCGGAAGTACCCGTAGAAACCAAGGTCAAAGACTTTGTTCTTAAATATTCTGTTAATGTTTTTTTCTGATTTTTCGTAAAAAATACAAAAGGGTTCTCTAAAAGTAAAAGCTTATTATGGCCTAATAAAGCTCTATTTAGCAATATTTTATGCTTAATTTCTTGAGAAAATTTGTTTGCTTCAGGGTCAATAATGGTTTCTAAACCTTTATCAAAACCTTGGATAATTCCTAGCAAGCCGGTAAGTTCAGCAACTTTTAATATCTCATCAATAGAAATTGAAGAGTTGCCAATGGAAATATTTTCTAAAAGAGTGCCTTTAAACAAATCTTGTTTGCTCAAGAATATCCCAGTTTCGGCACGGATTGTAGATTGGTCATAATTTTTTATTGGAATACCATCAATTAATATTTTTCCAGTAAACTCCCTAAATGCTCCAGTAATAAGACGTAAAACAGAAGTCTTACCTGAACCTGAATTACCCATAATTCCCACCCATTCTCCAGATTTTATTGACAAGGTAATATCTGTAAGTACATCATTGTGATTATCATAAGAAAAATTTACATTTTCAAAATCTATTGCTATCCCTTTATTATTTTTTGAAAGACTTAATTTACCAAATTCTTCTAATTTTGCCTCGGCAACTTTATTTAATTTTTCAACAGCCGTTAAAGATTCATACACTTGATCCATGCTATTAACTAATTTTTCTACCGAAGTAATTATAGATAAAATGACAATATCTGCAGCTATAAATTGCCCTATATTTATTTCCTGATCCACAAGTAATGTTACTCCTAAAATTAGCATAGCAGCAGTAATTAGCAATTTAAACATAATTAAACTCCAATACTGTATCTCTAAGACTTTAAAATGGCTAGTTCTAGCTTTCAAATATCCATTTAATAAAACATCTGTTTTGTCAATGTTTAAAGTGGTACTTTGAGCAAACTTAAAAGTTTTTACTCCTCGAGCTATTTCCTCAAACCAAGCGGCTACCTTATATTTATAATCACTGGTTTCTAAAGAGGTTTTGAAACCGTTGTTAGATGTAAATCTGATGATTACTATAATAAAAAAGAGGAGAATAAGTCCAAAAGCAATAAAGAGTGGATGATAAAAGGCCAATAAAATTGTGCCTAATACTACTTGAATGATAGCTGCAGGAATATCGATTAAAATTTTTCTTAAACTTTTTTGAAGTGTCGTAACATCAAAAAAACGATTTACCAATTCGGGTAAATAGTATGACTCTAATACCGAAATATCTAATTTAGGAATTCTACTTCCATATTCTAATGCATAGCGAACAAAAATTTTCTGCTCAATTTTTTCAATTAATTGCAACTGCCTAATTTGAAGTAAGCCATTTAGAAACGTACCTAAAACTACAAGAAACACCAAAACAATGATAGAATCCGACATAGAAGCTGCCATTACAAATCCAATAATGGACTGAATACCAAGGGGTAGTGACAAAGAAACAAGACCTGCAAAAATTGAAAAAATGTAAATATCGTAAATATCACTTTTGTCTAAACTTAATAATTTGAAAATCCGCCTCACTGCTGGACCCATTCTTGTGCTTATATTTTCGTCGTTTGCCATACCTATTTGTTACCAATTATTTTTTACTATCTTTTGTGATAGTATTACTACGAACAAAAATAATATTACTTTTGTTCTGTATTAAATTAATTTTTAGAAAAAAAATAAAAATGCTAATAGATTTTAAAATAAAACAGAACCCAAAATTATTTATTAAAGATCCAGAAGGATCTGAAATAGGGAAACAAATTATAGCAACAGCCATTGATTTAATCCAAGAAATTGGGTATGAACATTTTACTTTTAAAAAATTAGCATTAAAAATTCCTACAACTGAAGCTACAATTTACAGATATTTTGAAAATAAACATAAATTATTAATTTATCTCATAGATATTTATTGGAGTTATATCCATTTTCTAATAGTTTTTAACTTAAACAATGTTTCGAGTCCAAAAGAAAAAATTAAAAAAATAATTGACCTGTTAGTTTGGGAAGATAACTCCGAAAGCTTTGTAAGCGAATTAGATCAAAAAGGGCTATTTTATATTGCCATTGCGGAAGGAAGCAAAACCTATCTGTCAAAGGAGGTAGACATCCTAAATAAAGATGCATTTTTTAAACCATATAAAGACATATGTGAAATGATTGAAACGGTTTTTATAGAATATAATTCAAAATATAAATATTGTAAATCTTTAGCGAGTGCATTAGTTGAAACCTCACATTCTCAATATTTCTTTATGCATCATTTACCACGATTAAATGATTTCTCAAATAATAAAGATCCAAAAGAACTTGAGGATTTTTTAGAAAATTTAGTTTTTGGAGCCTTGAATAATTGAATTAAACTAAAATATTTCAACAATTTATCTCAAAATGCTATTTAATCCTGCTTCTTTAAAAAAAGATTTTAAGTTTTAAATGCTCAAAAATTTACAATATCATTATTCTTTATTTTCTCTCCTGTTCTTAAATTTTGGTTTACTAAAATTTGAACTTAATTTTACGACAGATTAATCAACAAAAAATGAAAAAAATATTGCTTTTCTTATGCCTTCATGCCTTTGGAATTCAAGCTCAGAAAAATCTATTGCCTTCTAAAGAAATCATGGCAGGTAAAACACCTGAAAACTTTTATCAAACTCTTCCGTCCGTTAATAGATGGCTCGCAAATGATAAAGTTTTGGTTTACATGAAAAAATCAAGCTCTGAAAATTTAAAGAATGTAGTATTAAACTTAAAAACAAAAGAAGTTAGTGATGCTACTTCAGAAGAAGTTTATTTAGCCAAAAGTACTGCTAAAATAGTATTTCTAAAAAATGGAGATATTTATTTAAAAAATGCAGCAGGTGAAAAACGACTAACCCAAGACCAAAATTTAGAAGAAAAAAATCCCACATTCTCTCCTGATAGCAATTTTGTAGCCTATACGAAAAATAATAATTTATATACTTACAATTTAAAGACCGATAAAGAAACCCAGTTAACTATTGATGGCACTAAAACTACACTTAATGGCTTTGCCACTTGGGTGTATTGGGAAGAAATCTTCGGTAGACCTACTTTGTTTCGGGCCTTTTGGTGGAGCCCCGATAGTAAAACAATTGCTTATATGCGATTTGATGAGTCAAAAACTGAAATGTTTCCCTTGTACAACAGCGAAGGCCAACATGGATTTATTGAAGAAACCCGATACCCGAAAAGTGGCGACCCGAATCCGACAGTAAAACTTGGGTTTGTAGACGCAGAAGGTGGAAACACTACTTGGACAGATTTTAATACGAAAGAAGAACACTATTTAGGATGGCCAGAATGGATGCCGGATGGAAGTGGCTTAATGGTCCAATGGATCAATAGAGGAAATGACAATTTAAAACTTTTTAACGTTTCACCAAAAGATGGCGCTAAAAAAGTTGTTTATGAAGAAACTCAAAAAGCATGGATTAGCATAGATGAAGCAGACGAGCGTCTAACTATTTTAGATGGTGGCAAAGAAATGATTATTATTAGCGACAAAACTGGCTGGAAACAATTGTATTTATATGGTACAGATGGAAAGTTTAAAAATGCCATAACTCAAGGAAAATACACGGTTAAAGACGTTATTGGAATTGATCAAAAAAATAAAGTGATTTACTTCCACGCTAGAGGTTTAGAAAATTCTGCTCGATTTGATCTATATAAAGTTGGTTTTGACGGCAAAAATCAGAAAAGGCTAACCTTTGGAAATTTTAGTCATAGGAAAATTGAAGCTTCCCCAAATTTAAATTATTTTGTTACCACTTACTCCAATTTGAATACTCCAACAGCTATTGCAATAATTGACAATGAAGGTTCAATACTTAAAGAACTAGGCTCCATAAAAGGCCAAGAATTCGATCAATATAATTTGAATACTGCAGAACTTGTACGAGTTAAGAGCGATGACGGTCTGTATGATTTACCAATGACAATAATATACCCTGAAAAAATGGAACCTGGAAAAAAATACCCTGTTTTAGTAAGTATTTATGGAGGCCCAGATGCAGGAACAGTTTATGATCAGTGGAGTTGGACCGCCCGAAGCCAATGGTATGCACGAGAAGGTATAATTCAAGTTGCTTTAGACCATAGAGCCAGTGGCCATTTCGGCAAAGAAGGCGTTGCAACAATGCACAGAAATTTGGGCCATTGGGAATTGATTGATTATAAAACACTAGTTAAGAGTTTAATAGACAAAGGGATTGCAGATCCAAGCAAAATTTGCATTACAGGTTTTAGCTATGGAGGCTATATGACTTGTTTGGCCCTGACAAAAGGAGCCGATGTTTTTACTCATGGCATGGCTGGTGGCAGTGTAACGGATTGGAAATTATATGACAGTGCTTATACTGAACGCTTTATGGATACTCCCTCTGAAAACCCTGAAGGATATAAAAATGGAAGTGTCTTTCCGTTTATTGACCAGTATAAAGGTAAACTTCAAATTGTGCACGGCACAATGGATGATAATGTGCACATGCAAAACAGCATTCAATTAATTGACAAGCTGCAAGAAGCAAAAAAAGATTTTGATTTTATGCTATATCCTGGAGGAAGACACGGCTGGGGAGGAAACAAAAACCTTCATTTTGATAATTTGAAAACAAAATTTGTGTACAAAAATCTTTTAGAAAAAGAAGTTCCTTTGGGAGTTTTGAAGTAATTTAAAGAAAAGTTCTATTTTTTTTCCAACAGAAAATAGATTACGTATATCTTTTAAAAATCTCCTTTTCTTTATTGCTTTAAAAAAATAAATTGTAAAATGACATTAAAAGAAATAATAGAAAAGCGTCGTTCGATGCGAAAATATGATCAAAAACACGATTTTGATCACGAAGCAGTTCAAAGAAGTTTAGAATTAGCTGTTTTAGCTCCAAACAGTTCGAATATGCAATTATGGGAGTTTTATAGGATTATTAACCCAGACTTAAAAAGAAAGGTAGCAGCTATTTGTATGGGGCAAAACACCGCAAAAACGGCATCTGAGTTGGTTGTTTTTGTAACTCGTCAAGATAAATATAAACAAAGAGCCCAATGGAATTTGGAAACAAAAAGTAAATTAAATCCCTTAAAGAGCAATGAAAAAGATGTAAAATATTATGGAAAACAAATGCCAGTATTTTACAAATATGATTTTCTAGGAATTTCTACTTTAGTTAGGTTTCTATTTACAAACTATGCAGCATTAAAAAAACCATATATGAGGCATTATTCACAAAGCGATTTAAGAACTATTCTTCATAAAACTATTGCTTTGGCTGCTCAAACTTTTATGCTATCTATGGTAGATGAAGGCTATGATACTTGTCCTATGGAAGGATTTGACGAAATTCGACTAAAAAAACTTTTAAACTTGCCAAAAATAGCAGAAATATCCATGGTGGTTTCCTGTGGAAAAGGAATGCAGGAAGGGATTTACACTCCAAGGTTACGTGTACCAAATGAAGAAGTTATTTTTAAATTATAATTCTTGGTTTTTTGGAATAAACATGCATTTAGTACTTAAGCTTTCTTTTACACATTACAGAAAAATGATTTTTTTTCACAATTGGTAAAAGGAGTTTTATTGAAATTAAACCCTACAACTTCATAAAATCTTCGCTTAAAACTAAGCGGAGATTTTCAAGAAGAAATGCTGCATTTTTTCTGTCAAAAACTAAAGGAGGCTTGATTTTTAGTACATTATTATCAGGACCATCTATGCTCATCAAAATGCCTTTTTCTTTCATTCTGTTTCCAATATATTCCGCTTTGTGAGTGGCTGGTTTTAAATCTTTTTCTAAAAGCTCCACTCCTAAAAATAAACCCGATCCACGCACATCAGCAAGTATTGGGAACTCTTTTTGCATTTGTTTTAACTCTTGTTTTAGGTAATTTCCAATTTCTAAGGCATTATTTTGCAAGTTAAGGTCTTGAATTTCCTTTAAGACGGCACTACCAATAGCACATGAAACTGGGTTCCCTCCAAAAGTATTAAAAAACTCCATTCCATTGGCAAATGCATCTGCAACTGCTCGAGTACAAACTACTGCTGCAAGTGGATGTCCATTACCAATGGGTTTTCCCAAAGTCACTATGTCTGGTACCACATTATGCAACTGAAAACCCCAAAAAGTCTCCCCCACTCTACCAAAACCTACTTGAACCTCGTCAGCAATACATAAACCTCCGGCTTTTCTAACATACTCATAGGCAATCTTCAAAAAGTCTTTTGGCAAATCTATTTGTCCTCCGCAACTCACAATACTTTCCGCAATAAAGGCAGCCACTTTTCTTCCTTTTTCCGCTACATTTTGCAGGCAAAATAAAACCTCTTCCCCATATTTTTGACCTGCAGATTCTCCTTTATGTTTCCCTTTAAAAGCATCTGGCAAAGGCACTAATGTGGTATATTCTGGCTTGCCACTTCCCCCTTTTCTATTAAATTTATAGGCACTTATGTCTATACATCCTTGGGTATTGCCATGATAACCCCAATCAAGAGCTAAAATGTCTTTTTGTTTAGTCGCAGTTTTTGCCATACGCATAGCTAATTCATTAGCCTCACTTCCTGAATTTACAAAATGAACAACAGAGAGCTCAGGAGGGAATGTGGCTAATAATTCTTTTGCGTAATTCAGAATTTCAGCATGCAAATAGCGTGTATTTGTGTTTAAAACTGCCATTTGCTTTTG
>DAIQBE010000038.1:0-12631 GCA_036781325.1 Leadbetterella sp.
GTAATTTATAATCTCTTTCGCAAAATGGACTGTGTTCTAATAATTGGCCAAAATAGTTACGGTATCCTTTCGGTGTATAAATGGGAGAAAATGATTCGACTAAAAAGAGTTTATTTTCTTTATTATTAAAATGAATTTGGTAAATAGTTCCTCTGGGAATTATTAAATAATCTCCTGGTTCAAATTTAATGCTTCCTATGGGAGTTTTTAGAGTTCCTGATCCTTTATGAACAAAAAGGAGTTCGTCAGCATCAGCATTTTTATAAAAATAAGTCTTCATACTTTGACAAGGAGCCGCTAAAGAAATATGGAGGTCGTTATTTACTAAAATTGCTTTTCTGCTATCTAAAAAATCATCCACAGAATCAATCTCAAATCCTTTTAGCAATCTAGATTTTATGCTTTTTTCTATCGCAATTTTAGGGGCTACTTCGGTTTCGCTCAGTACTTCTTTAACCATTGTAGGTCTATGAATGTGATACATTAACGATGACATTCCATCAAAACCAATAGTGCCAAAGAGCTCTTCATTATACAAAATCCCTTCTGTATTTCTAAATTGCGTGTGTCTTTTAGCGGGAAATTCACCTAATTTATGATAAATTGGCATTGATTCAGATTTTAAAGATTTCCTCTTAATTCTTGTTCATGTTCCAAAGCCTCAAATAGTGCTTGGAAGTTTCCTTTACCAAACGATTGAGCCCCTTTTCTTTGTATAATTTCAAAAAACAAAGTTGGTCTGTCTTCTACAGGTTTGGTAAAAATTTGCAATAAATAACCTTCCTCATCTCTGTCCACTAAAATATTTAAAGCCTTTAACTGGTCTACATCTTCCGCAATGGTTCCAACCCTTTCAAATAGTGATTCATAATAAGTATCTGGCACATACAAAAACTCTACACCTCTTTTTCTTAGTTCAGAAACGGTAAAAACGATATCGTTTGTTGCTACTGCTATGTGTTGAACACCAGCACCTTGATAAAAGTCTAAATATTCTTCTACCTGAGATTTTTTTAAACCTAAAGCGGGTTCATTTATAGGGAATTTAATATAGCCATTTCCATTAGAAACTACTTTTGACATTAGAGCGGTATATTCTGTAGAGATATCATGATCATCAAATGTCATTAACAATTTAAAATCCATAACATCTTCATAAAATTTCACCCACCGATCCATGTCTCCTAATGCTACATTTCCAACACAATGGTCTACATATTGTAAGCCTACGCTTCCATTAAAACTAGTAGATTTTTTAGATAGATAGCCGGGCAGAAATAATCCTGAATAATTTTTTCTTTCAACAAAAGTATGAACAGTATCGCCATATGTTTTTATGGAAGCCATAATAACAACTCCATTTTCATCTGAATAGTAGGTAGGAGGCAATACTGGTTCTGCTCCTCTACTTACTGTTTGAAAATAGGCATCCTGTACGTCTGCTACAGTTAAAGCCAATACTTTTACACCGTCCCCATGTTTAGCAACATGGGTAGCAATATCTGAAATAGAATTTAAAGATGCCGTTAAAACGAGTCGTATTTTTCCTTGTTTCAATACATAAGAAGAGCGATCTCTATAACCTGTTTCAGGCCCTAAATATCCAATGATTTCAAATCCGAAAGTTTTTTCGTAAAAAGAAGCAGATTGTTTGGCGTTTCCTACATAAAATTCAATGTGGTCGGTTCCTAATATTGGAAGAAAATCTGTGGTTTTCGTAACAGCATTTCTAGTATCAATTTGTTCTAGCATCATATTTATTGCAATTTTTTCTGCAAAAGTTTACATTTTAATCTTTTAAATCAAATAGTATTTTCTACTTTTGTATTAGTAAAACTTATAGAAAATGGAGCTTCGTCAACTAAAATATTTTGTAACAATAGCAAAAGAAAAACAGTTTGTAAAAGCAGCTAACTTTTTAAATCTCTCACAATCAGCACTGAGTCAGCAAATAAATTTATTGGAAAAAGAGATTGGGGTCGAACTGTTTGACAAACAAAAAAGGAAAGTCAATAGAATTGTTGAGTTGACTAAAGAAGGAAAAAGTTTTCTAAAGGATGCCCAAAACATAATAAATTTAAGTGAATCGGCTTTAGAAAAAATAAAAAAGATTAAAAATCAGAAAATGATTTTGCGTTTGGGAATTTACAGAATGATTCATAATCAAAGAGTTATTGATACTTTAAATTTTTTAGCCTCAAAATTTCCAAATTATGAAATTAAAATTGTGGAGTTTGAGTCTCATATTGGAGTTCAAGAAAGCTTAAATCAAGATTTGGTGGATTTCGGGCTCACTGTAAAGCCTATTTTATTTGAAAAACTGGATAATATTCCTTTAAAGGAAAGTGAATTAAAAATTTTACTATACAAAGGACATCTTCTAGAAGCAGAAGAAACTTTATCGTTAAAAAGCTTAAAAAATGAAAATTGGATTGAAATAAATCAGGATGTTCATCCAATTTATCAACAAATAGAAGATTATTGTAACAAAGCGGGTTTTAAAAGAGAATCTCAAATAGTACAAAAAATTTCGTCTTTAGATTTGCTTTGTCATTTTGTAAGTCAAAAAAAAGGAATTGCTTTTGTTCCATCATTTTTAGACACTTCTATGTTTCCAAATTTAATTATTAAGCGCATTGCCACCAATCCTTTAAAATTTGAACAGTGCTTAGTTTTTTCTAAAAAAAGAAATTTTATTTTTGAAAAAACTACAATTGGAGATAACATGATTTAATTTGTTTTTTGTTTGTAAGATGAATAAAATCAGATATATTTAAATTTTAGAAAAAGGCATTTTTAAAACTTTTCTGAGTAGCGGGATTTTCTTATTTAAAATTTACCCTAAAACATTAATTAAGAAATCAACAAGGTATTAATTAGAATTTTGCAATTTTATTTTAAGTAGTTTTTTAAGTTTATGAAGAAAATCTTTTATTTCTTATTCTTTATTATTCAAGCATCCTTTGCTCAAAATCAGGTTTTTACTTGTGGCACTGACGACGCAGAATTAAGTGCATCTGCTCAACAAACCATGAAAGAACTGCCAGAGCTACTTAAACAAAGAAAATTAAAAAAAGCCGCTATCGACGATTTCTATTTTTGCCGTTTAGTAGTAGATATAGATTCAGACACTTTTAAAAAATATAATGGAGATACCATTTATATTAGAAATGAGGTAGCATTGATGGTACAAAAAGCTTCAATGATTTATGAAAAAGAGATTCAAACCAAACTTGTTTTAACCTATATAAATATTTGGAAAGACCCATCCACGGATCCTTATGCAGGCTTAACTGACATTTCAAAATTATTAGATAAAGTAAGGACCAGCTATTCCAACAACACAGCCTTATCCAAAATCCCTAGCGATATAGTGATGTATTTACCTACAAAATCTTTTACTGGTGCTGGAGGTGTAGCGAGTGGAAAGTTCAATGTTTCTCCATGGAATGGCATTAGTACTATTGCTCACGAAATAGGGCATAACTTTGGTTCTCCACATACACAAAGTTGCAATTGGCCGGGGGGTGCTATTGACTTTTGTTACGCTGTTGAAGGGTCTTGTTATACTGATGCCCTCGAAAACATTAATGGTACTTTGATGAGTTATTGTGGGCGTAGGTTTAACACATTTCATCCGCTGTGCATTGAACTTATGAATAAAACTGCTATTAGCAAGTATCAAAAAATTATTAAAATTACAGAACAAATCAAGTTAGATGAAAACTGGGCAATAAAACCTGACGCTTTTTTCTTTTGGAATGTTATAAATTTAGCAGAAAATTATTTTATTGAAATTGCTTTAGATTCTGAATTTAAAAATATTGCTGCAAAAGATACTACTCAACAAGCATTTGCATCATTTTCATTTTTAAAAAAAGGACAGATTTATTATTGGAGGGTAAGGCCATCAAACCGGCTTGGGAATGGCTTATGGTCTAATGTATCAACTTTCAGAACACCATCAAATTGGATCGAAACTCCTAAATTAATTAGCCCATTAAATAACAGTATTAATATCAACGGAACAAATTTAACTTTTAATTTTGAGGCATTGCCTGGTGTCACAGAATATCAATTACAATATATTTCTTTTAGTTCTAATTCCACAAGTCATTCATTCGATTCTCCTTCATCTACACGTAATCTTACTACAAATTCTTTTACAGTAAGTCTAAGTAGTGAGGCTGTTACTTGGCGAGTAAGGGCAAAACAAGGCAGCGAATTTGGTGTTTGGTCGGAATCTTTTACCTCTTGGTTAAGACCCAACACTTCAAGCATTGACCTTGTTCAACAAGCCATAAATGGCTACCCATTAGGATTTTCTCTAAACTATGTAGGTAATACAGGTAATATTTTGGAAGTAAAAATGAAAATTTCTGAAAGTCCAGATTATGTTAAATTAGTGGCTTCAAAAGATTGGAAACTTTCAAAATATTCTTCACAAACAAACTACCCCTATACGCTTCAAAATTTAAAAGAAAATACTACTTATTATGTTAAGTTTGAAGAATTCAATAATGAATCCCAAAACATTATTGGTATACCCAATGGATTGGTTAGGTTTTCAGAAAAAACATTTAGAACAGGAACAGAATCTCTTTCTAAAAACTTTAATTATTTTAATAATTCCAATGTTGAAAATTTGAGTAGAAATATAAAGAAAGTAGTCTTTAATGAAGATTTCGCTTTTGTAAATACCAATGAGGGCATCGTAAGAATGAAGCTAGATGGCACAGAAAGCCGTTTAATTAATAGGGATAATTCAAAAGGTAATATAAGTAATACTCTTCTTGATATTAAAATCGACGCTAAAGGAGATCTTTGGGTTCTAACCCAGGTTAGTAAGCGATTAGCCTTTGATGGTGTTTTTCCAAAAACCACCTATAGGCTGGCAAAGGTAAATCCCAACACATTTGATATTTTAGAATCTAACGATTTTTATGGAGGAAACAATGCAAGTTTTTCGACTTTTGATTCTCAATCAAAAATTCTCGCAAACAATACTAACATATTACATCAAATTGTAAAGGATTCTTCTAGGTCAGTATTTACTTTAAATTCGAACACTACCTTCAGTACTATTCAGTGGGGAATCGACAATTTTTGGCTTTTAACCTATAATAATTCCACACAAAACAATGAAATTCTAAACATAAAACAGGGTTCTAATTCATCTGTTAATTTTAACAGAAGCAACAGTATTTTGAATGCTACAATTTCTCAAATTTTTCTAGATTCTAAACAAACTCTTTGGGCCATCAATCAAGGCAGCAATCCTTTAGTAAAATATACTAGTGAAACTGGGTGGGCATCCGTTCCAAATTTTAATTTGACAGGAACGGTTCGAATTATAGGGGAGTTTAACGGTACATTGTATTTTTATGTAGTTAACGGAATTAATCGAGATATTTTTTCTTATAATAATTCTGTTTTTAATAAAGTGGAAAACATTCCCCACGTAAATTCAGCAGGTAATTTTGAAATAGATAAATCTGGAAGAATTTGGTTTTGGCAGTCAGATAAGCTTTTACGTATTAATTCTTGTGGATATTTAGGAACTCCAATCGTGACTTCCTCAAAAAAACAAATTATTGCGGGTGAAAAGATTGAGTTAAAAGCCGAAGGGTGTTCTAATGTTTTTTGGTTTTGGAATGAAGAAGGCAAAGCATTACAAACACAAAATGTTTTAAATACAAATAAATTATTGGTTACTCCTAAATTAAGTACAACCTACCGGGCAAAATGTGTTGATAAAGAATGTTTTAGTGACTTTAGTAATCTTATTGAAACCAATGTTATTTCATTAATTTTGACAAGTGCTGACAAAAAGAAGTATTGTACAAACGAAAAAGTAGTATTGAATCTATTATTAAATGGAAAGTATGATACAAAAAATGAGCTTTCCGCTCTTTTTTATAATTCAAAAGCTAGTTATGTTTCCAATGTAAGTTTATCCGAAGGTAAATACCAAACTTTAGTTCCCAAAAACATTCTTAATGGCTTTTATTGGTTAAAACTTCGGACATCAGCTCCTGAAATTATTTCTTCAGACTCAATTGAGGTTTCTATTTTTCAAACCCCCACGGTAAAACAAATATCAGGTGTTTCAGAAATGTATTTGTTAGATTCTACCAAAATTGCTATTAGTTTTACAGGAAGTCCTCCATTTAAATTTAAGTTTGGAGGAGAAAATATAGTTGCTAATACCTCATTAATTAATCGAAATTTTTACCCAAGTATTCCAAAAACATATAATTTTGTAGTTACTGATTTGTCAGATGCCAATTGTTCTGCTGACATTTTATCGGGTAATGAAATTAACATTAAGGTTTCTATACAAGTCAAATATTTAGCCTTTTGGGTGCTTTCATTTCCAAATCCAGTGGTAGATGATTTAAATTTAAACGTTTATAATAAACCAGGGGAAAAGCTATTTATTGAATTATATAATTTACAAGGTAAAAGGGAATTTATTAAAGACTTTCCGATTGTTAGTTATTTAGATAAATATCGAATTGATGTGAGGTATCTATCATCCGGTGTGTATTTTTTAAAGATAAATACAGGAAAAAGACAAGAAGTGAGGAAGATTGTTAAGATTTAAATAGTAAAGAATTAAAAAAAAACTTTTTAATTAGTTTAATAAGTGAATTCCGTATTTTTGTAAACACATATGCACAAAAACCTCTTCAGAAATATTAAAACCCGAGACAATTTCGGTGCAGTTGGAAGATAATTCATCATCCGAAATCAATAATTTTTTAATTTTTCAGTCCATGTTTTAAACTTTCTTTCAGTTTAAAATTTGTGATATTACTATTTTAAATCTCTTACATGAATACAATAATTGAACCTTTCAGAATAAAGGCCGTTGAGCCTATTCATTTTACAACCGAAAGCCAAAGGCAAGAAAAACTTCAGGCGGCTGGTTACAATCTTTTTGGATTAAAAGCAGAAGACGTAATTATAGATTTATTAACTGATAGCGGAACATCCGCTATGAGTGCGATGCAGTGGGCAGGCATTATGAATGGCGATGAAAGTTATGCAGGCTCTCGAAGTTTTTATCGTTTTGAGGAAACCATCAAAAAAATTACGGGTTTTGAATTTGTAATTCCCACCCATCAAGGAAGAGCAGCAGAAAAAATCTTATTCTCAATTTTAGGAGGCGAAGGGGTGATGATTCCAAACAACACCCATTTTGACACCACCAGAGCCAACATCGAATTTAGTGGTGCCCAAGCCATAGATTTGCTCAATGAAAATGGTAAAATTACAGATTTCATAGCTGACTTTAAAGGAAACATGGACACCGAAAAACTGCAAGCTTTTTTGGACGAAAATGCTGCCAATGTTCCTATTGTTATGCTGACCATTACAAACAATTCAGGCGGTGGCCAACCTGTTTCTATGCATAACATCCGTGAGGTGAGTGCAATTTGTAAATCATTCGGTATCCCTTTGTTTTTAGATGCTTGCAGATTTGCAGAAAATGCATATTTTATTAAAACTCGTGAAAAAGGCTATGACTCAAAAAGTATTTTAGAAATTTGCCAAGAAATGTTTAGCTATGCTGATGGTATGACTATGAGTGCTAAAAAAGATGCTTTGGTAAATATTGGTGGCTTTTTAGCATTGAATGATGGGGAGTTAGCACAAAAATGTAGGAATGTATTAGTGGTTACAGAAGGATTTCCAACCTATGGAGGTCTAGCAGGTCGTGATTTGGAGGCGATAGCCCAAGGGTTAGAAGAAATATTAGACGAAAGTTATTTGCATTACAGAATAAGAACGATTGCCTATTTAGGTGAAAAACTTGTGGCTGCTGGAGTGCCAATGATCTTGCCTACCGGTGGTCATGCTGTTTATTTAGACGCAGGAAAATTTTGTGAGCATATACCCAATTATGAATTTCCAGGACAAGCTATTGCCTGTGCATTATATTTGAAAGGTGGTATTAGGGCCTGTGAAATAGGCTCTATTATGTTTGGGAAATACGACGAAAATGGAAAAACCGTTTCGCCCGATTTAGAACTTGTGCGACTTGCGATTCCTCGAAGAGTGTACACCCAAAGTCATATAGATTATGTGGCAGAAGTAATCATTGAGGTTTTTGAGGAAAGAAAAATTCTAAAAGGGTATAAAATAGTAAAAGAGCCACCTATGCTAAGGCATTTCACGGCAGAGTTTGCGGAAATTTAATTGAAAAATTAGCCACAAATAAGCTAAATAATTTCTATTTTTTATTTGTGGCTAATAAACTTAAAATAATATCAAGAATTTATCTTTTTTGTAATTTCATCCAAAATTTCAAAAGCGGTTTCTGCCATCTTGTTTCCATGTGTATCCAGCAATGGATTTATTTCAACAATTTCTAAACAAACCACCTTCTTTGTCGCAACTATCCCATCTAAAAGCTGGTTGATTTCATTTTGGTCAAAACCTTTGGAAACAGGAGTTCCAGTTCCATCTGAAACTAAGTCTTTGTCCATAGCGTCTACATCAAATGATATGTAAATTATATCACAATCCGAAAGTTGATGTTTCGCTTCATTTAAACAAACCTCCATGCCTCTAAATCGTACTTCATCAACTTTATAATTTCTAATTTGGTATTCTAAAATTATATCGTCTTCGGCTTTCTCAGTATCACGTACGCCAAAATAAATCAAATTTTTAGGTAAAATTTTAGGTCCACCAATTCCAATATTTTTCATGTTTTCCCAATGCTTTTGGGTTTCGGAAATGGGTTCATTGAGTTGCAAATGTTTATTATCTAATCCCAAAGCGGCGGCTAATGGCATTCCATGAATATTGCCTGATGGGGAAGTATACGGAGAATGGATGTCTGCGTGGGCGTCAATCCATATTACGCCTAGTGTTTTATTTGGAAAGGCTTTTTTAATCCCGCTGATCGTTCCCAAAGCGGAAGAGTGGTCTCCAGAAAGTAAAATTGGAAAAAACTCATTTTTAAGGTTTCGGTCAATGGCATTAGAAACTCGTGTGCATTGCTCCGCAACATGACCTATTCGCTTTGCAAATGAGTTGCGATCTTTATTGTATATAGTTTCATTATGTGTAGGAATATCTTCGGAAGGAAAATCATTAAAAAAGTAGTTTTCATTTACAATTGCTGCAATTTCCATCGCATCAATGCCCAAATCAGAGCCTCTTGTTCCTGCACCAATATCAGAGCGATTTTTAAGAATTTTTATTTGCATATGGGTTCTGTTTTAAGTTTGCAAATTGTCAAGTTTCTTTCAATAAGTATAAAACAACGTTCTATTTTTCTTTTTTAGACTTTGAAAAACAAAATTTTTCTTAAAATGCAGATGAAATAAGCAATATAATTTTAATCATTTATAGTAATATAGTCAAACACCAAGCTTGCTGCCAACCTTGCCGTGCGATTGTCAATATCAAATGAGGGATTGAGTTCAGCTATATCAAAGGCAACAATTTTTTCAGTTTTAACAACGGTCTTAAAAATTTTCTTAAAAAAGTAGTCGGGAAAAATACCATTATAGGAAGTGGCACTTACGCCAGGAGCAAACGGTGCTGCAAAAACATCTAAACAAATAGTAAGATATACAATATCCACTATATCTAAGAAATCTTCTATTTTTTTAACTATTTTTCCTTCGTTTTCGATATTTAATTCGTCTGCCAAAATATACTCAGTACCCGCTTTGTGAGCTTCGTTAAAAAGGGCCTTTGTGTTTGAGTTGGGCTGAATTCCTATTGCTAAATATTGGTAATTGGTATCTAATTGAGCTATTTGCCAAAATCCAGTTCCAGAACTCGCTCCAATTTCCTGCTTTAGATTACGGTTATCAAAATGTGCATCAAAGTTGATTATCCCTATTTTTTTATCGGGATAGGCTTTTCGTAATCCCATATAATGACCAAACATTACTTCGTGTCCCCCCCCAAAAACCAATGTTTTGGCGCCTAAAGTTTGAATTTTACAAACTGCATCACCTAAGTTCTCTTGTGCTATTTCTAAATTAGCATCCTCACAAACTATATTTCCAAAGTCTGCAAATGTCTTTGAGTTTGTATATGGAAAATTTGAACATGCCTTTCTCAAAAACTCGGGGCCATGCTTTGCTCCAATACGACCTTTGTTTCGAAATACTCCCTCATCACACACAAACCCCAAGATACCATAATCATAAGATTCTGAAATTTTTGAAAGGTTTTCTATTTTAACTGTTTGGTGCCATCGAAGATGTTCTTTTTCTTTTCCATCTGTTCTTCCTGTCCAAGAGTGCGATTTTCTGTACATATTTTTCAGATTTTATACCCATTTTTCCAAACAAAACAAGGCTTTAATTTTCCTTGTTGATAAAGAATTTCTCTGTAATCAGTGGTGGAATACGCTTGAAAATCAGCTAGATAATTCTCTGAAATTTTTCCAACATCTTGAATACTTAGTGCTTTTGCTGCTCGAAATGTAAGCCCTGAAAAAACTTCTGCCGTGTTTAATTTTTGAAAAACAGCCAAAATAGAAGCCTGAGCAAGTAAATCTCCCATAGGTGCTGAACCCGGATTATAATCTGAAGCTATGGCCAAACATGCTCCCGCATCTAATAATCTTCTGGCTGGAGCAAATGGCTCGCCTAGTCCAATACTTGCTCCGGGCAAACACACTGCCACGGTATCAGAATTTCCTAATACTTTTATATCTGAATCATTACTAGCTTCCAGATGGTCTGCCGATACAGCCCCTACTTCTACAGCAATTTTTGCAGAGCCCGCCGAAAATTGATCAGCATGAACCGTAATTTTGAATCCCATTTCTTTAGCTTTAAGCAAATATCTACTGGATTCTTCAATCCCAAAAGCTGATTTTTCTGTGAAAATATCTATTCTTTTGGTCAGATGCTTTATTTCCTTAAGCAAATTTTCTTGCAAATGAGTCAAATATTCGGAGCTTGATCCTTCAAAATCTTTTGGCTTTAGGTGTGCCCCTAAACAAGTGGGAATTACTCGGGCTTTGGTATTTAGTTGGTTAATAACTTTTAATAACCGAATTTCTTCTAATACAGAAAGTCCATATCCTGACTTAATCTCAATGGTAGTAATTCCATTTTTCAAGAAACCATTCACCCTGTTTTCGGTTAAGGATTTTAACACTTCCTCACTTGCATTTCTTGTGGCAGTTACGGTACTCCAAATGCCTCCACCTTTTTCTGCTATTTCTAAATAGGAAGTGCCAGCATTTCTCTCAGCAAAGTCCATGGCACGTGTACCAGCAAAACAGCTATGTGTATGGCAATCAATAAAGCCAGGTAATAAGACGGCTTCCTGAGTGATTTCCTCCAATTCAGCCTTAGGAAATTCTTTTCTTAAGGTATTAAACTTTGACACTTTCACTATCTTACCTTGGTCCACTAGTACACCAGCAGTATAAAAGACTTCCAAGGCTTCATCTCTAAGAGGGCCTTTGAGAGCCATTTTATCTAAGGTTAGTATTTGGGCAAAAGGGCCTATGAGTTTCATAATGAATATTTTTTTATTTTTAGGGTAGCCAAACGGGTTTTCGTTATTTGTTTTTTGCATCCGACTAATGGCAGGCTACAAAAAAACTCAAACAATGGCTATAATCCTTTATACAGTTACCACACATTTAATCCAAATTTTTCCCCCCATTCTATGGCTTTGTTATACCCTGCATCGGAATGTCTAAAAACCCCCATGGCGGGGTCGTTATACAATACTCTTCGTAAACATTCTTCAGCACGAGGCGTTCCATCCGCCAGTACTACCATGCCTGCATGTTGCGAATAGCCCATGCCTACACCACCGCCATGATGAAACGAAATCCAAGTAGCGCCTCCTGAGGCATTCGACATTAAATTTAACAATGGCCAGTCCGAAACTGCATCTGAACCGTCCAGCATGCTTTCGGTTTCACGGTTAGGGGAAGCCACAGAACCACAATCCAGGTGATCTCGACCGATAATTATGGGGGCTTTTACTTTTCCTGTTTTCACCAGTTCATTAAAAATGATTCCTGCTTTTTCTCTTTCCCCCATACCAAGCCAACAAATACGAGCAGGTAAGCCTTGAAATGCAATTTTTTCTTTGGCTTGTTTTAGCCAGTTTATGAGTCCTAGGTTTTCAGGAAAAGCTTCTATTAAAGCCTGGTCTGTCACGAAAATATCTTCTTGGTCTCCAGATAGTGCCACCCAACGAAATGGCCCTTTGCCTTCACAAAACAGCTGGCGTATATAAGCTGGGGTAAAGCCAGGAAAGTTAAATGCTTTTGCCTCACCTCCCTGTCGTGCAAATTCTCTCAAATTGTTACCATAGTCGAAAGTTATGGAACCTTTTTTTTGCAATTCTAACATAAATCCGACATGTCTAGCCATGCTTTTAATGGACAAATCATGGTATGTATTAGGGTCAAATTTTCTTAGCTCTAAAGCCTCTTCAAAAGTTAAAGAATTAGGAACGTAACCATTTATTGGGTCATGCGCAGATGTTTGGTCAGTTAAAATGTCTGGTGTAATATTGTCTTGAATAAGTTTTTGAAGAATGTTTCCAATGTCTCCTACTAAGCCAACGGAGATGTTTTCTCCCTTACTTTTTGCTTCTAAAACCCATGATATAGCCTCTTCAT
>DAIQBE010000039.1:0-12411 GCA_036781325.1 Leadbetterella sp.
ATAAAGCATTTTTTAAAGAATTTGTTTTATATCAAGTAAAACATCTCAAACCCAAGTCTATCAATACATTAAAGAATATGAAATTTAACATTACTGCTAAAATCTTCATTGGCATGACCCTCGGAATAATTGTGGGATATGCTTTAAATCAAGCCTATAAAACAGATCAGGTAGCATTAGATCAGGCAGGAACCTATCTGAATCTTCTCAGCAAGATTTTCTTGCGAATGATTAAGATGATAATCGGTCCATTGATTTTCTCTATTTTGACGGTTGGAATAGCCAAATTAGGAGATTTTAAGTTGGTGGGTAGAATTGGAGCAAAAACTTTAGGGTATTTTTATTTTACTACTATTTTATCACTTTTAACGGGTCTTTTAGCGGTAAATATTCTTAAGCCGGGTAAATTGATGCAAATAGACCTTCCTAATGCTGGAGCCGACACGGGCATAGAGTCTCAAAAAATGACTATTGAAAATTTTATTACCCACTTGTTTCCTCAAAGTTTTTTTGAAGCCTTGGCCACCAACGAAATCCTTCAGATTGTAGTTTTTTCTGTGTTTTTTGGAATAGCAACAGCAGCCATAGGTGAGCATGGAAAAATTATTATTAAAGGCCTTGATGCCGTTTCAGAGGTGATGTTTAAAATTGTATCTTATGTAATGGGATTTGCACCTTATGGAGTTTTTGGAGCCGTGGCTGCAGTAATAGCCCAAAAAGGCCTAGGCATTTTAGGAGGGTATCTTTATTTAATTGTTTGCTTTTTTGCTACCCTTACTTTTTTTATTCTCATTGTCTTGCCCGCTATTTGCCTGGCGGTAAAAGTTCCTTATTGGAAATTATTAGCCTATGTTAAAGACGCCCTTTTCCTTTCGTTTAGCACGGCAAGCTCTGAAGCCTCTATGCCGCTTCAAATTGAGCAGTTAAAGAAATTTGGGGTTTCTGAACGGATAGTAAGCTTTGTGTTGCCGTTGGGTTATTCATTTAATCTAGATGGGTCTATGATGTACATGACTTTTGCGGTGGGTTTTATAGCGCAAGCCTATGGCATAGAACTCAGTATTGCACAACAAATCACCATGATGCTGACCCTATTAGTAACGAGTAAAGGAATTGCTGGAGTGCCCAGAGCTTCACTGGTGGTAATAGCCGGCACTATGTCCATGTTTAATTTACCAGCCGAAGGCTTAATATTACTTTTTGCAGTAGATTGGCTTTTAGATATGGGAAGATCAGCCACCTCAGTAGCTGGAAATGCGGTAGCTACAGCAGTAGTGGCTAAATGGGAAGGCGAGTTGAAAATGGCGAAATAGGAATTCAGACTATACTAAATTGGAAAAATAAAGCAGTGAATAATAGCATAATAAAAAAGGCCTATTTGGCCTTTTTTGCTTTTTAGAGCAAATAAAACTACTTTAATTATTTAAAAAAGGTTTTTATTCCAATGAAATAACCGCATGTTTAATTCTTTTTCTTTTCCAAGTATAGGTAATATGCACTTTTCCGTCTGCCGCTTGAATTACTGCTGGATAGGAAAATTCACCCTTTGGCTCATTTTCCAATATTGCAATTTCTTTC
The DNA here is from genome assembly GCA_036781325.1 of Leadbetterella sp. Lineage (GTDB taxonomy): Bacteria > Bacteroidota > Bacteroidia > Cytophagales > Spirosomataceae > Leadbetterella. The sequence continues at coordinate 1,579 of DAIQBE010000039.1, forward strand.
CATGTAATTCCATCATCAGAAATAACTACATTTAATGGCGATCGATCGCCTCCCCATTCTCTTGAAGCTTTCGTCACATGGTTATAAACTAGCAACTGCCTACCGTCTTTTAGGGTTACCGCATCTGTTCCAGAATTGGGGTTGGGCAGAGAAATTGGGCTAAGCTCAGACCACGTTTTGCCCAAATCTTTTGAAAATGCTTCTAAAATAAAACCTTGTTTGCTTCTACAAAGGATTTGTAAATCACCATTTTTAAGAAACAATACGCTAGGCTGAATGGCCGAATATTTCTTACCATCATTTATAGGCTCGGTTTTTTGCCAAGTTTTGCCGGCATCTGAAGTAGTTTCGAAATGCACCCTCCAACCATTATCTTCTGAGCTGGTAGGGCATAATAAAGTGCCATTGGAAAGCAAAACAGGTTTGTTTTTTATTGGACCTAAAATTCCATCTGGAAGTTTTTCTGCCTCTGACCAAGTTTTGCCTCCATCTTTTGAACGTTTTAGCATTCCCCACCAGGTGGAAGGGCTTGGCCCAACTTTATAAAACAAAAGCAAGTCGCCTTTTGGTATTTGATATAATACAGGGTTCCAGCATGGGTATCTTAGGTTTTCGTTTTCAATTCCATTGGCAACTTCTACGGAAGGCAACCAGGTATTTTCTTTTAATCTACTTACCCAAATTCCCACATCTTTGTGTTTTTCATGGGTACCGCCAAACCAAGCAGCCACCAAACCTGAGGGAGTTTCTTCTATAGTAGAGGCATGGCAAGAAGGGTAGGGGGCATTTTCATAAATAAATTCCGATTTCAAGGCTATTTTTTGGCCAAAGATGAAGACTGGTAGAAGTGAAAATAGTATAATTTTTGGAAGGGTCATTTGTAAAAGGTTGTTTATTTGTCCCTAAAGTAATATGTTTTCTTTTATTTTATATACTTTAAAATAAATTTTAATATATGGTTTTTGAAACGAGACGATCAAGTACCTTCTTTAATACCCTATTGGAGAACATTAATCGTCATTCAGTAAGTATTATTGGTGTTTTGCAAAGAGTAAGAAGTAAAAATTTATACCGTGTGTTTGTTTAGGTACTTTGTTTAATTTGCCTTAAAGCTAGGTTACAATATAAACAAATGATTTATTGATGATTTGAATGAGTTTGAATAAGTTTATGAATATATTCTGATTTTCAATGCTGTAATTATATTAACTTGCATTGAATAGAATTTATAGTAGGTTCCACTATTTCTTGAAGATTTTTGTTTTTTAATTGATGTATTGTTTAAAGAATTGAAGAGACAACATAATCCTACTTATTTACGTAGGAATTGATAAAGAACTACTTTGGTAAGGTAGCATTCAAGAATAGTAATTCAAATTTTAAGGTTTTTAAAATTTTTGAAATAGAACATCGTTTTTTGGTTTAGTTTTTGATTACTTCACTTTAATAATGAGGAAATTATGAAAATTTTGTTGTTCTTACTTTTACCAATTTGTGCTTTTTGTCAAAGCAAGAAAGACATTCGAGAGAATCGGGTTAAAAGTTTGACAGAGGTAATTACTTCCGTTGAAAAAAATGTCACCTACAAAGACAACTACCAAAAGTTTGATAAAAATGGAAATGTATTAGAAGAGATTTCCTATGATGATACTGGAAAAATAAAAGGCAAAACGGTAATTAAATATAACAAAGAGAACGACAAAGTAGAAGAATCAACTTTTGATTCTAATGGAAAGCTTGTAGAAAGACAGACGTTTAGATACGACGAAGATGGTGAAAAACAAGAAGAACTAAGTTATAATGGTAAAGGGGAATTAATGACAAAAGCTGTGTATCAATATAATTCGAAAGGTTTAAAAAAGGAGAAGAAAACTTGGGATGCTAAAGGTAAGTTATTGCAAACGAAAGTCTATCAATATGAATTTTGAATACTTTTTTAAGCAAGCTAAAGAGGCTTTAGAGCAATTTGAAACCATCGGTCTTCAAGAAATGGAACGAGTAAAGCTAATGAATAGGGTAGATGTTAAATATGTAATCCCGCTCCATTTATTGTCGGAAATAATAAGTGAATGCTTGCCTTACTATCAACTGTTAGAAATTAATGGGGATTGGATAAGTACGTACGAAACGCTATATTATGACACCGACGATTTGTCTCTATATCATCAACACCAAACGGGTCGACTTAATAGATACAAAGTTCGGTTTAGGAATTATGTGGGCTCTAATCTTTCTTTTTTTGAAATTAAACATAAAACTAATAAAGGAAGAACAGTAAAAACTAGAATTGTTCAGCCCAATAATGCAAATCTAAAGCTAAATACTACTGCAAGTGAATTTTTGGAAAAATCTACCCCACTTTTTTCTTCTGAAATGAAAGGCAATATTTGGGTAAATTACAAAAGAATTACCTTAGTAAATAAAACGAGTAATGAGCGATTAACTATTGATATTAATCTTACTTTTAAAAAAGGAGAAAATACGGTTCAATATAATCAAGTAGCCATAGCAGAAGTTAAACAAGAGCGTTTTGGGTCATCACCAATTATTGAAATTTTTAAGAAGTATAATTTAAGACCCGGCTCAATTTCTAAATATTGTTTAGGGATTTTAAGTATTTTTGAGGAAGTAAAAATTAATAGATTTAAAAAGAAACTGCTCTATTTTAAAAAAATAAAAAACCAATATGATGTTTTTACAGGAATTAGCTAACACAGAAACCTTTGAATGGTTTGATAAAGTATCCATCAAATTCTTATCGAGGTTTTTGGTAAATATTGTTTCAGTTTTTATATTAATTAGATTTATCTATTACCGACACTATCATCGAACTGATCTATTTTTGACATTTTTTGGCTTTAATGTTATCATTTTTTTGATAACTTATTTACTAAACAAAGTTGAAATGAGCATGGGTGCCGCGTTTGGACTTTTTGCTGTTTTTTCTATGTTGCGTTACCGTACGGAAGGAATTTCAGCAAAAGACATGACTTATCTTTTTATTGTCATAGCCTTGGGTTTAATCACAGCCATCTCTAAAGGAAGCTGGGATGACCTAAGCATTATGAGCTTAATTCTTTTGTCACTTACAGCTTTATTGGAAGGGGGATGGTTTCTTAAAAAGGAATTTTCTAAAATTATTTTTTATGATAAAATCAATCTAATTCCTTTAGATAAAAGAAAGGAATTAATAGAAGACCTTTCTATTCGAACTGGTTTGAATATAAATAGGGTTGATATAAAAGAAATAGATTTTTTAAAAGATTCCGCTTTGTTAACAGTGTATTATTATGAAAAATAATTTAAGACATTCTATAAAATTGAAAAATATAATTTTAGTATTTTTATTAGCATTGCCACTTGCAAGTGTTTGCCAAACCGGCTTAGCCCTGTGGTCAGGAATATCTTTAGAAAAGAAGTTAAATAAGAAATTTTCTATGCATGTAAATGCTCAAACCCGATTTGTAGAAGACTTGAGTTATATGCAAACTTATTTAGGCGAATTAGGGGTTTCTTACAAGGTTTCAAAAAAGCTAGAGATCTCTGGAAATTATAGATTTATTAATAGAAGGAAAAATGAAACCAAACTTTTTATTAATAGACATAGATTTTATGGAGACGTTTCCTACGACCAAAAGATTGGATTTTTGAAATTAGATTATCGATTTAGATACCAACATCAATTTAAAGACAACGACGGAGAAATAGGTTTTGATGCTAGTTATTTACGAAATAAATTAGAATTGGCATATCCAAATTCTTCTAAATTTACACCCTATATTTCTGGAGATTTATTTTATGAATTTGGTGGCACTTTTGACCAATTGAGGCCAAAAGCTGGTTTTGGTTACAAATTTAACAAAAAGCATAGTTTAGATGTTTTCATTTTTACAAATGTGGACCTTATAGACCATCTAAGCCCTTCCCCAATTATTGGCTTAACTTATAAATTAAAATTGTAAGCCTCTTTGGTTTTAATTATTGGTTAAAGTTGGGCCTATTTTTTATGTAAAGCCTCTCCCTCAAAAACAATTCTCTGCCACCCGAATTTCATAAAATTTCTGATATTTTGATGGTCTGTACCGTTTTGATTTTCTAAAACGTCTTTTCTATAATATTCACCAAAACATGCCAAGGTTTCCTCTTTGGATAAATCTTGAAGTTTGGCAAATGAGAACACTTTGCAAGAACCCGAATTTTGACCCGCCTCATTAACTATTTCCCCATTTATAAAGTTTGTAGCTGTAAAATGGTAGTTCTCTTCAATAGCTGCTATAACTTCTTTAAAATCAAGGGCTGTAGGATTTGTTTTTATTTTATTAATTATACTTTCCATTTTTAAATCTAGTTTTTTCCAAATTTACAAGCAAAAATTCTAAAGGAAGTATTCCATTCATCCTTTTTTATTAGAATTTCAAATTCAGATATGTAAACCAATTAAATGAATAATTGTTTCTATCTTTGACTGTTCCTCATTTATTGCTATGACACCAAAAGACTTATTTTTGCATCTTCGATTTCCTTTTTCTTTTTTTTTAATGCCAATTTTTTGGTTGGCTGTAAGTCAACAATCCCATGGAATCTGGGTTCAAAATTTTACAATATTCATTGTCTTGCATATTTTTATTTATCCTGCTTCAAATGCGTATAACTCTTATTTTGATAAGGATGAAGATAGTATTGGCGGATTAAAAAACCCACCAAAAGTGGATAGGGCACTTTGGAAAACTGCCAATTATTTCGATGTAACAGGATTACTTCTTTCTTTTTTCTTTGTCAATTCCACTTTTGGTATATTGGCACTATTGTATGTAACCGTAAGCAGAATGTATAGCTGGACGGGAATTAGATTAAAAAAGTATGCGATCTTAAGTTGGTTTATTGTGGGCATATTTCAAGGGGCTTTGGTATATTTTATGGTGTTTACATTTGGTCAAAACTTGAGTTTACCTGCATTTCTAGGTTCCTACAATTCTATAAACCAAAAAGACATTTTAGGTTGCTTAATTGCCGCATTAATTTTATGGGCTATATATCCTATCACTCAAGTTTATCAACATAAAAGTGATAGAAAAAATGGAGACAAGACGATGAGTATGCTTTTAGGTATAAAGGGAACGTTTGTATTTTGTATCATATTTTTTACAGCAAGTCTTTTTGTTTCCTATGTTTATTTGCCTCAACATCAATTTTTTAGATTTTTGATTTTTAGTGGCCCAGTTTCGGGTTTTATGGGGTATTGGTTCTTTAAAGTTTTAAAAGACGAAAAGTTTGCTGATTTTAAACACACCATGCAAATGAATATTTTGTCATCTATTTTATTAAATATTTGTTTTTTTTCATTCTGCATTTATTAAATAAACGTATATAAATAAATCATTTAAAACTGTTCCACTTTTTTTATTGTTTCCTTAAGCAGGAAGTAAATTTTTTTAATCTTAAAATTTATTCCACAATATTCGATACTAATAATATGAGTTTTATTACACACATAGGCACTTCTGTTCCAAAATTCAAAAATGCACAACGTGACATCCAAAAATTTATGGTGGACTTTTCTGATGCTTCTGAAACAGAAAAGCGTAAAATGGGATTGATGTATGCAAGAAGTGGAATAGAAACCCGATATTCGGTAGTTCCTGATTACTCCTGTGATATAGATGACCGAGTTTTTTTTCCTAAAAACAAATCTTTAAGCCCATTTCCTAGTTTAGAAAGCCGCATGAAAATTTATGAAAAAGAAGCGGTGATTTTAGGTGTGGAAGCGGTAAAGGATGGCTTAAAGGAGGTAGATTCAGTAAATTTTACCCATTTAATTAGTGTTTCTTGTACTGGAATGTCAGCACCAGGCTTGGATATAGCCTTGGTGGAGGCACTTAATTTACCTACAGATATTGCTCGAACATCTATCAATTTTATGGGATGCTACGCTGCAATCCATGCGTTTAAACAAGCGGATGCAATATGCAAATCGCAAAAGGACGCTAGAGTCTTAATAGTACTTGTTGAATTATGTACTTTGCATTTTCAAAAAGAGAATACTATTGATTTTATTACATCCAATTTGCTTTTTGGAGATGGTGCTGCATGTTGTGTTGTTGAAAACGAGGGGATTGGCCTAGAAATTCGTTCATTTTATTCTAAATTGTATCTTGACAAACAAGATAGTATGGCTTGGCATGTAAGTTCTTCCGGCTTTTTGATGAGTTTAAAAAGCGAGGTACCAGCAATTATTGAAGATAATTTAGCTGCTTTTGTTGCAAGCTCTTTGGATAAAAGTGATGTTCTCGAAATCGACAATTGGGTAATCCATCCTGGAGGCAAAAGCATATTAGAATCTTCGGCAAAAGCACTAAAACTTGGAAAGGAAGCTTTGGCTGGTTCATTTGAAATATTAAAAAACTTTGGAAACATGTCCTCCTGTACCCTAGTTTTTATTCTTAAAAATTTACAAAAGTTGGATAAGCAGCATACTTTTGTTTCAGGTTTTGGACCTGGTATAACCATGGAAAGTATGATTTTAAAAACGAAAAAATGAAAAAATCTTTTCTAAAAGAATTATTAGATGAAGAACAAATTCCCGAAAAAGATTTAATCCAGAATTTAAAGGAGTTGGCTTTTATTAATACTTATTTGGGTGGCCATGCTGTAATTAAAAAAGGACTTGGTTATTTTCAAAACAAATCAGAAGCAGTAGCTATTTTAGAGATAGGTTCAGGTGGGGGAGATAATTTGGCGGCATTAAAAGAATGCTTTCCACACAATTCTTATACGGGTTTAGACATGAAAGCAACCTGTATAAACTATAGTAAAAATCGATATCCAGCGTTTAACTGGATACTTTCTGATTACCAGCTTTTTTCCCCGGTTTATAAATTTGAGGTAATTTTCAATTCTCTTTTTTGTCATCATTTTTTGGATGAAGAATTGATAAAAATGTTGAAGTGGATGAATGAGAATTCGACTAAGGGTTTTTTTATAGGAGATTTACATAGAAATGGAATTGCTTATTATGCCATAAAAATCTTAACTTTTTTGTTTTCAAAATCATATTTAGTTAAAAATGATGCGCCACTTTCAGTAGCAAGAGGCTTTACCAAATCAGAGTGGAGGGTGCTTTTAGAAAAAGCTGGAATTATTAATTATCAAATCAAATGGCAATGGGCTTTTCGATGGTTAATAGTGGTGAAAAAATAAGTTAAAATGCAAAAAAACTACGATGTTGCCATTGTTGGAGGTGGTTTAGCCGGCTTAAGCCTCTCTATTTTACAAGCTAAAGCAGGAAAATCGGTGGTGGTTTTCGAGAAAAATGCGTATCCATTTCATAGGGTTTGTGGTGAATATATCAGCCTAGAATCTTGGGATTTTTTGACTTTTTTAGGAGTACCATTGAATGAAATGAATCTGCCTATAATCAAAAAACTAGAGGTAAGTTCTCCAAAAGGGACTTTATTGCAGGCTGATTTAGACTTAGGTGGTTTTGGAATATCGAGATATGTTTTGGATTTTGAATTGGCAAAAATTGCTAAGAGTTTAGGAGTAACTATTTTAGAAAAAACTAGAGTAATTGATGTAAATTTTAATGTAGATTTTTTTCGCATAACAACGCATGAAAACGAATATAATGCTAAAATAGCAATAGGAAGCTTCGGAAAACGGTCGAATTTAGATGTGGACTGGAAACGGAAATTCATATTCAAGAATCGGACTACGCTAAATCAATACATAGGTGTCAAGTATCATGTAAAAGCTGATTTTCCAAAAGATAAAATTGTATTGCATAACTTTAAAGATGGGTATTGTGGTTTTTCAGCCATAGAAAACGATACTTATTGTTTGTGCTATTTAACTACCAAAAATAACTTAAAAGCAAGTGATAATAGCATAGAAAAAATGGAAAAGCAGATTTTATCTAAAAATCCCCATTTGAAATTTTTATTTGAAAACAGTTCGCGTCTTTGGAACACACCCGAAGTGATTTCACAGGTGAGTTTCGAGAAAAAAGAATTGGTTTTCCATCAAATGCCAATGTTGGGAGACGCATCAGGAGTGATTGCCCCTTTATGTGGAAACGGAATGAGCATGGCTTTTCAAGGTGCTTTTTTGTTAAATAAAGTTTTAAACAATACTGCTTTAGACCTTAATTCTTATCAAAAAGAATGGAAAAAATCTTTTGGAAGCCGATTGCTTGCAGGCAGAATAATTCAAAGTATGTTTGGAAACGAATTTACCACTGGATTGCTCATAAATTTTTTCAGATTTCAACCCTATTTATTGCGTTCACTCATTAAACTTACACACGGAAACAAGATTGGAGATTAACTTGAAATTTACAATTTAAATTGTGTAATTTTGGTCTAATCAACATTAATTCTCCTTTGTTTCTTTAGAATTACTTTTTTTTATGTTTTTTAAAGAATTTTTAAAAAAAATGAGATGGTAAAGGATGGTTGAAAACAAATGAATCCTATTTTTGAGAATTGATTTGTACTTTATTTAATGTTTTTATAACTTAATTTCTAAAATCAATACCGAAAGCATGTGTCTGCCCAAAGATATTCTAAAGTTGATAAAGATAGATGAGTTTTCGTCTTCTCCAAAGTACATGCAACTCAGCAATTCAGTTTTAGATGGAATCAGGAAAGGGATAATTCAAAAAAACGATTTAATGCCTTCCATAAATGATGTAAGCTTTGAATTTGATATTTCTAGGGTTACCGTAGAGAGAGGTTACAATTATCTAAAAAGTATAAGCGTTTTAAAATCTGTGGCGGGTAAAGGTTATTTCATTAATTCAACCGAATTGTCTCAAAACTACAAAGTGTTTTTGTTATTTAATAAGTTAAGTGTTCATAAAAAAATTGTTTATGATTCTTTTGTTCAAACCCTTGGCCCAAAAGCATCCATAGATTTTTATGTGTATAATAATGATTTCGGTTTATTTAAAAGAATTGTAGAAAACAGGAAAGATAATTACACACATTATGTGATTATTCCTCATTTTTTTGAAGATGGAGAAAATGCAAGTGAAGTAATAAATACCTTGCCAAGCGGTAAAGTATTACTTTTAGATAAAATTCTGCCTAAAATTACTATAGCGTTCGGGGCTGTTTATGAAAACTTTGGGAATGATCTTTTTAAAACCTTGACAGAAGGTTTGGAAGCATTAAAAAAGTATCATAAAATAATTATGATTTTCCCTGAAGCCAGCTATTTTCCGAAGGAAATTATCGAGGGCTTTAAGCAGTTTTGTGCAGAGTTTGCTTTTGAACAAGAAATTGTTTCTTCTTTAGAAAACCACCAAATACGGAAAGGCGAGGTGTATATAAATCTTATGGAAGATGACTTAGTGGATTTGATAGACAAAATAATTTCTGAAGACTTTAAAATAGGAAGAGAAATAGGGGTGATTTCTTATAATGATACGCCACTTAAACGGTTTATTTTGAATGGATTAACTACAATATCTACTGATTTCAAACAAATGGGCAAATCTGCGGCAGAGCTAATACTTAATAACCAGACCAACAAAATAGAAAATCCATTTTATCTAACACTTCGAAAATCACTTTAAATACCCAAGATTTGTAAGCTTAATTTGTAGTTTTTAAAACCTATTTGTTTGAAATTTAATTTATTTTAAACTGATTTTTTAATTACTGTCATCCGGTAAAAAAAATTAATTTCCTTTGAATCACAAAATCGGAGCGCCGAACCGAGGCCGTTTGTGAAATTTGATTTATAGGATTCAAAATTTTTCATAAAATACTGATTATCAAATTTCTCAAGGGGAACGCCCAGTTAGGACTTATTTTTTGTGAATGTTTTTTTGCTTACTTTTTCGACTGGGCCGGCACACCGGAAAAAGTAAGGCCGTCTGCAGGACATACAAAGTATAAAATTTAGGGGGTCTTTTTTGAAGACCTGATAATTAAGCCTTAAATGGTCATAAGGAAATGGTTTTTAATCAATTTTAAATTTAGTCGGATTACAGTAATTTTTATTCAACTATTTTTTTGAATAAACTTAATTTTTCTATAATTATTGAGTAATTTCGATGAAATATTAACTCAGCCTTATTAAAATGAAAAGAATCAAACTTGCTCTTATTGTTAGTCTTTTTAGCTTTTCTTGCTTTTCTCAAAGTACTATAAAATTATACCCTAATACAGCACCTGGTTCGGAAAGCTGGAATTGGGTAGAGGCAGAAAATGATAAGAATATGTTTAATACCAGAGTGGTTTATAATGTCACTACACCTACTCTTACAGCCTACTTGCCTCAGAAGAATATAGCAACTGGTACGGCAGTTATTATAGCACCTGGTGGTGGATTTCAGTTATTATCAATTGATAGCGAAGGAATTGATGTAGCAAAATATTTGAGTTCTAAAGGTGTTGCGGCGTTTGTCTTAAAATATAGGCTTGCTAAAAGCCAAACTACTGATCCTACCGTAGAAATGATGGAAAAGATAAATAATCCAAAAAAAATGGAGGAAGAAAATGTACCTATTATTCCAATGGCCATTCAAGATGCCTTGGAAGCAATAAAGCATGTTAGAAATAATGCCAGCGTTTACGATATAGATCCATCGAAAATTGGTATTATGGGTTTTTCTGCTGGTGGAACTGTGACTCTTGGAGCAGCATATGTAGGCATTGGGGACTCAAAGCCCAATTTTGTGGCTCCAATTTATGCTTTCACCGATGCAATGGATAAAATAAAAAATATACCTAAAGAAAATACGCCTATTTTTATTGCTGTAGCCTCAGACGATCAACTGGGCTTTGCCCCTAGTAATGCTAAATTGTATTTGGATTGGAAAGCTGCTGG
>DAIQBE010000040.1:0-12336 GCA_036781325.1 Leadbetterella sp.
GAAACTCCTACTATAATTTTAGGGTCTTTAATTATGGCATCCGCCTATTTGCTTAATTGGAAGCTACATAGCAAAATTTGCTCAAATCATTCCCATTGATTTTAAGAAATAAGTATTTATCAGCATATTTACCAAACTTCAAACTTTCCTGTTTTTCATATATTTTTGGCAAAATTCTATAATATTTATTGTGTTTTTTCCACTTTTTGCAAAATTTAATTATAAATTTGCAGTTGTAAATCAAATATTTCTTAACCAAAAAGCTTAATGGCTGGATTTTTTAGTTTTCTTACGAGTGATATAGCAATAGATTTAGGTACTGCCAATACTTTAATCATCTACAAAGACCAAATAGTTGTAGATGAACCGTCTATAATTGCATTAGATAAAGTATCTGGAAAGGTACTTGCTATTGGCCATAAAGCCATGCAAATGCATGAAAAAACGAATGAAAATATAAAAACTATCAGACCTCTTAAAGATGGAGTTATTGCAGATTTTACTGCAGCCGAGCTCATGATCAGAGGAATGATAAAAATGATAAATACCGGAAGAAATTTATTTTTCTCACCTTCCCATAGAATGGTAATTTGTATACCTTCAGGTATAACAGAAGTTGAAAAAAGAGCGGTAAAAGACTCAGCAGAACATGCGGGCGCCAAAGAGGTTTATATGGTTCATGAACCAATTGCTGCTGCAATTGGTATCGGAATTGATATTGAACAGCCCAACGGTTCAATGATTGTTGACATTGGGGGTGGCACAACAGAGATAGCGGTTATTGCCCTATCCGGAATTGTTTGTGAATCTTCTGTAAGAATAGCAGGTGATTTATTTACCCGTGATATTGTAGATTACATGAGAAGAGAACATAATCTTTTAATAGGAGAGCGGTCTGCCGAATTTATTAAAATTCAAGTTGGCTCTGCGTTACCTGATTTAGAAAACCCACCCGCTGATATCGAAATTAGAGGAAGGGATTTAATGACTGGTATCCCAAAAGAAATTAAAGTTACGTATAGCGAGATAGCCTATGCTTTGGACAAATCAATTTCTAAAATTGAAGAGGCCATAATGCGTGCTTTAGAAATGTCCCCTCCAGAGCTTTCGGCCGATATTTATGAAAATGGCATTTACCTAACAGGTGGCGGAGCTCTCCTCCATGGATTAGACAAAAGGTTAGAGGCTAAAACTAAACTTCCTATTCATGTAGCAGATGATCCATTAAAAGCTGTAGTTAGGGGAACTGGAGAAGTTCTTAAAAACATTGCCAAATATCAAGCGGTATTAGTTCAATAGTTTTTAAAAGTAATAATTAACATAGAGGTATCCATACTTAAAAGCTTGGATACCTTTTTTTAAATATAATGGTTTATGTCTCAGTTGTTCGGGATATTGTACAAAATACGAAACTTTTTCCTATTTGTATTTTTGCAAATAATATGTTTTTATCTTATTCAAAAGAACAGCATCTATTGGGATGTAACCTTTTTCAATACTACAAACTCAGTAGTAGCAAAATCTTTAGCAACCTCTCAGAAAGTAAAAGAATTTACAAGTTTAGGGAAAATAAATAAACAACTCGCTTTAGAAAACAAGACCTTAAGAGAGGAACTTACTAGATCAAGAGAGCTTTTAACTATTGGTACCTTAGGGTATAAACCGGATAGTTCACAAGCCTCCAGGTTTAATTTTATGGTGGCAAAAGTAATTGCGAGTTCCCAAAACCTCACTGATAATTATATAACAATTGACAAAGGCACAAAACATGGTTTAAAGCCTGGAATGGGAGTTATATGCCCACAAGGGGTAGTAGGTCAGATAATGTCATGTAATGAGTTATATGCTAGAGTATCAATTATTTTACATTCCAGCTTTTCGGTTTCTTCTGAAGTGATAAATAAAAAATTAAGCGCTTCCAATGAAACTGCATTAGGTATATGTAAATGGAATGGGGCAAATTCAAGAACAATTCAATTGACTACTATTGACAGATTTAAACCTATTTTCAAAAAAGATAGTGTAGTTACTTCTATGCAAAATTCAATTTTTCCCCCTAAAATTTTAATAGGTCGAATCAGTAAGATAAGTTCTACACCAAACGAAGCGTTTTTTAATATAGATGTAAGATTATCAACAGATTTCTCAAGTTTGGTTTATGTTTATGTAGTTAATAATAAATTAATGAATCAACAAAAGGAAATAGAAGAAACCCCAATAAAATAAGTGAGTACTCAATCATTAATAAAAATAATAGGAGCCATTGTGCTGTATTTATTTCTACAAGTATTTGTAGTTAGAAATTTAGTGTTTTTTGAAGTAGGTTTTTGCTTTTTGTATATTTCAGTGATTTTATTTTTACCAAACACTGTTCCAGTTTCTGGAGTTTTGATTATAGCATTCCTAGTTGGATTAGTAATTGACATTTTTTCTAATACAGCCGGTTTACATGCTTCAGCCTGCGTTTTGATTGCATTTCTTCGAAGTTATATATTAAAAATACTTTTTCCCACTCGAGGCCTAGAAACAGAGTTAGTTATTTCCTTAGAAGGCCTTGGCACCGAAAGATTCATTAGATATATAGTCATTATGACATTTACTCATCATTTGTATCTGTTTTTTATAGAAGCCGGAACCATTCAGTTTTTTCTAAACACCTCATTAAAAGTCGTTTCAAGTGTATTATTTACCTCTTTAGTGGTTTTTCTAATGCATATTTATTTAAAAAGTCTTCAAAATTCTTAATGTTTCTTTAAATGTATTTGTTACGATATTGTGCTATAGTTGTTTTTACAATTTTTGTTTTCAGTTGCAATTCCAAAGATTCTGATAAAGCTAAGCATTCAAAAAATATAGCAAAAGTTATAAATATAGCAAAGGTTAGAAAAGAAATAGATGCTGACAAAAAATCAAAATTAATTTCTGCAATAATTGACGAAAAAATTAAAGGTGGCTTTAACGGAACAATTTTAATTGCTCAAAAAGGGGTAGTAGTTTTTGAAAAAGCAGTTGGATTCGCAACGTTGGAAGATACGGTTAGAAATAACATGGACACCAAGTTTCAGCTTGCTTCACTTTCAAAAACATTTACTTCTGTCGCTGTTATGAAAATGGTAGAAGAGGGGATAATTGGACTTGATAATACTGTCAAAGATTATTTTCCAAAATTTCCGTATGATGGAGTAACTATACGAAGCTTATTGTCACATCGTTCTGGACTACCTTATTATCAATATGAATTTGATAAAAAAGTAAGGGCAGAAAAAATATTCCCCTCAAATCAACAAATAGTAGAATGGTTTGCTACGGCAAAACCAACACCCAAAGTTTTAAACTTGCCCGATCATTTTTTTTCTTATAATAACACCAACTACGCTATTTTGGCTGCCATTGTAGAGAAAGTATCCAATAAAAGTTTTGATAGCTACTTAAAAGAAAAAATCCTAATACCAGCAGGAATGAATGACACTTTTACAGCTAATTCGAAAGATCCTAAATTACATATTAATAAAACCCAAGGCTATCAAAACGGTAGAAGACTTGAAAAAGATTATTATGATGACATTGTAGGTGATAAAGGCATTTATTCTACAGCACCTGATTTATTTAAATGGTACGATGTTTTAAAATCTGAGTCAATTTTGAGCAAAGAGACGTTAAGAGAGATGTACACTCCCAGAAGTTTTGAACATCCAGGTTTGAGAAATTATGGTTTTGGGTTTAGACTATGGGTCAACGAATTGCAACAAACCGACTATATTTATCATACCGGTTGGTGGAAAGGATTTAATACCATAATGTTTTTCGATTTAAGAGAAGATTTTGTTATAATTTTGCTTAGCAACAAATACAATAGAAGCGTTTACAATATTAAAGAAATCGTAAATATTATGCATGGAAACGATAAATTGAGTACAATAGAGGAAAACATTTTAGATCAATAAATTGCCAGAATTATGAAAAAAGTGTATTTATTTGCAGTGTTAATAGTAATTGTTAGTTGTAAATCTAAAACTAAGCAAGAATATAGTAAGATTACAAATAACCCAGATTTTATTCATGAAGCTTATGAAAAACTTACCGACGTAATTATTCATGATATTTTTTCGCCCCCAGTATCATCCCGTATTTACGTTTATGCATCAATAGCTGGATATGAGGCTCTAACAGCAGGAAATGAAAACTATAAATCTTTAGCTGGACAACTACATGGGCTTGAATCTTTTCCAAAAATGGAAGAAGGAAAAGAATATTGTACTCCTTTAGCCAGTGTAAAAGCTATTATGACAATAGCTAGAACACTAACTTTTACCGTAAATAAATATGATGATTTTGAAACTAAAACCTATAAAAAATTTAAAGATGCTGGCGTACCATCAGACGTATTTAAACGATCTGAAGAATTTGGAGAAGCCATTGCAAAACATGTTTTAGCCTACTCAAAAAAAGATAATTATTTACAAACCAGAGGTTTAAGATATACCGTTAAATCAAACTCTGACAAATGGGTACCTACTCCACCTCAATATGCAGATGCAATGGAACCGTATTGGAGTACTATTAGAACTATGATTTTGGATTCGGCGGGCCAATTTCCACCAGCACCGGTAATCCCCTTTTCAAAAAATAAATCTAGTGAATTTTGGAAAGAATTAACTCATGTTTATGAAACAGTAAATAACCTCACACAAGAACAAAAAGATATTGCCTGGTTTTGGGATGACAATGCATTTGTAATGAATGTACAAGGTCACGTGATGTTCGCCAACAAAAAAATGACTCCTGGTGGCCACTGGATGGCAATTACAAGAACAGCTTCTCAACAAACCAATAAATCTATTTTTGAAGCAGCCGATGCATATCTTAGAGTTTCCCTTTCGCTTCATGAAGCGTTTATTAGTTGTTGGTATGAAAAATTTAAATCCGAAAAAATTAGGCCAGAAACAGTAATCAATTCTGATATAGATCCAAAATGGGCACCTTTTTTACAAACTCCTCCTTTTCCAGAATACACAAGTGGGCATAGCACAATTTCTGCAGCCTCTGCAGAAGCTTTAACTGCTTTATTTGGCGACAATGTTGCATTTACAGACTCCACTGAATTTAAATATGATCATGGCGTGAGAAAATTTCCGTCATTTAGAGCTGCTGCAGATGAATGCTCTATAAGTAGAGTTTATGGGGGCATTCACTATGTTTCAGGCTGTCAAGAAGGGAATAAAGTGGGTACAAAAATTGGCCAATACATTGCAAAAAAGGTAATTACAAAAATAAAATAACCCTATTTAAAATCTATGACCTATTATATTTTAAGAAAATACTGTCAGTTTATTCTAAAATTCTTAATAAAGCGCTTAGATGTAAATGGCTTAAATAATGTACCACCAAATGGTCCAGTCTTGTTTGCGAGCAATCACCCAAACTCATTCTTAGATGCAATAGTTATTAATTGTACGGTTTCTAGACCAATTTGGTCTTTGGCCCGAGGTGATGCATTTAAAAAGCCATTAGTCAAAAAATTTCTTTCAAAAATTTATATGATGCCAATTTATAGAATTTCTGAAGGGAAAGAATATTTGGGTAAAAACGACGAAACATTTAAAAAAGCCTATACCCTTTTTAAAAATGATGGGCAGGTATTAATTTTTAGTGAAGGTATTTGTAAAAACCAAACCACCCTTCTTCCATTAAAGAAAGGAACCGCTCGCCTTACGCAACAAACCTGGCAAAGTAATCTGGATTTAAAAATTGTTCCTGTAGGTATTAATTATGACCAATTTGATAGTTTTGGCAAAACAATTTCTTTAAATTTCTCCCCTAGTTTTGACAAAAAAAGTTTTGATAACCTTGATCAGGAAGGCTTCTTCTTAAAATCTTTTAATGAAAAACTCCACTCAGAAATGTATCCATTAGTTTCTAGAAATTTTGAAAAATCCTTTCAACTTTCCAGTCTATTATATTACTTAGGATGGCTTATAAATTTTCCCTTGTATTGGCTAATTTCTTCTTTTGTAAAAGCAAAAACCAAAGGAACTGTTTTTTATGATGGCTTTGTTTATGGATTACTACTTATTTTAATTCCAATTTACTGGTTGTTACTATTAGGTATTTTTAAATATTTGTATTAAAAAATAATGCTTAAATCTAAAAACATAAATTCAAATAATGGATTATGGTTTATGTTGGTTGCAGCTTTTTGTTTTTCCATTTCTGGAGCTTGTACCAGAGTGTTAGGCCAGCGATTAAGCTCTATTGAATTAGTTTTTTTTAGAAATATTATAGGAGTGGTTTTTGTTTTATGGTCTGTGATTAGAAGGCCATTAATTCAAGAAGGAGGCAAACTTAGCCTATTGATTTTTAGAGGAATTATTGGTACCCTTGCATTATTTACATTTTTTTATTCCATCACAAAAATTGGTTTAGCAGAGGCAATTACTTATCAACAATCCTACCCCATATTTCTTGCTGTTTTCTCTTTCTATTTTTTTAAAGAAAAGCTTGAGTTAAAAGAATGGATTTACGTTCTAATTGGCTTTTTGGGCATATGCCTCATTTTCATTCCACAATTTAAAATAAATCTTCTATCGGTAAAATACCATAGTTTTGGCTTGCTAAATGCAATTATGACTGCTCTTGCTTATTTAAGCATTAGTGGATTAAGTAAATATTATGATTCAAGATCCATTGTCTTATCGTTTATGGTTTCTGGAATTTTTTTGCCATTAATTTCATTATTTTTGGGTCAATTTTTTTTTATCGATTCACTTAGTTTTCTTTTTGGAGATTTTATTTTACCAATTGGCATAGAATGGATATGGATTTTTGCTTTATCATTTTCTGCTATGATAGGTCAAATATATTTGACAAAGGCTTTTAGTATTGGCAAAAGCGGAGAAGTGTCTGCAATTGGTTATAGCAACATAATTTTCTCAATTATTTTCGGTGTTCTTTTAGGTGACCCTTTCCCTTCTAAAAGCACTTTTTTAGGAATAGGATTAATTATTTTGTGTGGAATTCTGATTTCTTTCAAGAAGAAATAGGCCTTAAATTTTACTTTTATCCATATCTTTTTGGATCTTTTCTTTTAACATAAGCTCTATTTTGTCCTTAAAAAAAAGTAAAATTGGTATAATAATTAAATAAAAAATAAATAAAACTAAATATCCAATCCAATTACTTTCTAAATAAAAATTTAAAAAAATAGCTAAAAGAATATTTAACAACAAAAAAGCAATAAAAAGAAATATTCCTAGCACTATAAATACCAATATCTTAGCTAATTTGCTTTCAATATTTTCCTGAATTTCGATCTTTTTTAATTCAAACTTAGCTTCGATGAGTTTTATGAAATTTTCTTTAAGTTCATCAAATTTCAAATAATCTGATACAGATTCCTTTAAGCCCATTATTGTTAAAATTTTTAATTATTAAACTGCATCTACATTCACAATTACTTGCACCGATTTAAATTTCTTATCTGTGACCAAATTTACAATTTCTTCTTTTAAAAATACCTTAGTAGCCTTAATATTCATTTTATCTTTTTCTAATTTTAATAAAACTTCAAACAAAAATTTATTCCTTATTCTTTCCACCAATGATTTCTCGGGTCCCAATACTCTAGTTTTTCCTAACTTTGCTTCCAATGCTTTGGCGAGGCGTGCTGCTGCTAAATGAGACAACACCTGATCTACATCTTTTACAGTTATTTGAATCAATCTTGAAAATGGAGGATAATTATACCCCTCTCTTTCAAAAACCTCGGATTCGTAAAAACCTTTATAATCATTCGCAATCACAAATTGTAAAATTCTGTTTTGAGGGTTCGCAGTTTGAATTAAAACTTTCCCTTTCCTTTCTCTTCTTCCCGCCCTCCCACTAACTTGTGTTATTAATTGAAAAGCCCTTTCAGAAGCCCTGAAATCAGGAAAATTAATCATTTTGTCCGCATTATAAACTCCCACCAAACTTACTCGATCAAAATCTAAGCCTTTAGAAACCATTTGTGTTCCAACCAAAATATCAATTTCGCCTTGCTCAAACTCTCCTAATATAGTTGCATATGCATTTTTTGTTCTTGTGGTATCTAAATCTAATCTTCGAATGCCTGCCAAAGGAAATAGTTCTTGCAAATCGTCTTCAATCTTTTCTGTTCCCACACCAACAGTTTTTAGTTTTGTAGATCCGCAAGAAGGACATACTTTATGGCTAGCCTCTTTATGTCCACAATAATGACAAATAAGTTGCTGACTATGCATATGATAAGTAAGCGTTACAGCACATTGCTCACAATGTCCAATCCAGTTACACTCTTCACAATTTAAATAAGGAGCATAGCCTCTACGGTTTTGAAAAATTATTGTTTGCTCTTTATTAGCAATATTTTGTTCAATGGCTTTCAATAAAACGGAAGAAATTTCTTTTTTGAGGGTTTTTTCTTTCCTTTCTATTTTTAAATCAACTAATTCAATATCGGGCAAAGTAGCATTCCCGTATCTTTCAAATAATTCTACAAGACCATATTTGTGATTTATTGCCTGATAATACGACTCAATTGAGGGTGTGGCAGAGCCCAATAACACCTTTGCATTTTGTTTTAAAGCTAACATAATAGCCACATCTCTAGCATGGTATCTAGGTGCTGGATCAAACTGTTTAAAAGAAGACTCATGTTCCTCATCCACAATGATGAGCCCTAAATTATCAAAAGGTAAAAATATGGAAGATCGAACTCCAATCACAAACTTAAATCTTCCGTCCAAAACTCCTCTCCAAATTTCTACACGTTCGTTATCTGAAAACTTTGAATGATAAACGCCCATGGAATCACCAAAAACAACTCTGAGTCGTGTGACTATTTGAGTGGTAAGAGCAATTTCAGGCAATAGAAACAACACTTGAGATCCAGACGCTAGAACTTTCTGAATTAAATCAATATAAATTTCTGTTTTTCCACTTCCCGTAATTCCATGAAAAAGCACCACCTCTTTTTCCTTGAATGAATCCATAATTTCATCACTTGCCTTACTTTGGGCGGCAGAAAGTATAATTTCAGGAGCATTCTCAATCTTTATCTCCTCAAAACGAGATACTGCCACCTCAAATTCTTCAAAAATGTTTTTTTCAATTAAAGTCTTTAGGGAAGATTCTGAAACTCCAGATTCGCGAATTACACTTTTTACAACCCCTAATTTGTTAAAACTTGGCAATTCTTGAATAGGAATAACGCTTAGATATTCTAAAACTACTTCTTGTTGTTTTGGGGATTTCTCAAGGTTTTCTATTAATCTCAAAATTTCTTCGGTGCCTTCAAATACCCTTTTTAGCTTAATTTTTTTAACAATCTTCGGTTTATATTTATCCTTTACTTCTTCAAAAATTATTATTGCATGCTTTTTTACAAGTTCTTTAATGGCTTTATTGACATCTTTAGTTTCTATCAATCTTCCCACTTCATCATAGGTAATTGATTCTTGAGTTTTAAGAAAATCAATTAGGTTGATTTCGGTTTCACTCAACAATTCTGGATGTGCAAAATCAGGATTATATTGAATTTTTGATAAACTAGATATTTTCAAACCCGCTGGCAAAGCTATATTCATGACTTCTCCTACGTGGCACATATAATATTCAGCCACCCAGCTAAATAACCAAAGTTGCAACTTGGTAACGACTGGTTCAATATCCAAAAGCTCTAGTATATATTTTGCCTTATAAATTGGAGGAGGGGTATGATGAACTTTAACAATTATGGCTGTCAAAACCCTAGACTTCCCAAACTCAACTACTACCCTACTTCCAATATACACCGATTGAGATAACTCACGCGGAATTCTATAAGTAAAATATTGAGGAATAGGTACAGGTAAAATAACGTCTACAAAAACGGTTTCCTCCTGTTTGAAATCGGTACTATTATTTTCCATCATTTACAAAGATAATTTTTGTAGAATCGAAGACCAACCTTATAAGTATTATTTTAATGCTTTGGGTATATTTAATCCTAAAGACCAAGTGATACAGAATTTATTAAAATGTAACGATTGTTTTATTCACATATTTATTGAATATTTTTGTTTATGAATATTCACTTTATATTAAACATTTTACAAATTTGAAAAAACCTAGTTTAAATGAACAAATCCAATAAAAAAGTGAACATAAAATAATGCAAAACATACAAAGAAAAAAAACAGATAAAAATTATTGATGCCCGATTAAATTAAGAAAAAGAAATTTTGAGAAGTTAAATTTCTGATAGTCAATAATTTAATTAGTAAATACTCGAACAAATTATTGTTTGCAACAAAAAGTACCCCATTCAAATTAAATTCCACTTAAGAGCTTAATTTTAAGAAGATTATACAAATAAGGTTTTATTTAGTAGGACGATAGCAGAATAAAATTACAAAAAAACAATATAAAAAATTTGTTTTTAAAAAATTGATTTATACATTTGTTCATCTTTTAGTGTAAAACGTTAAACAAAATTTAGTATGACAGCTTTAGAATTTAATTATGCGTTACAAAGTAGTACAAAATCTTTAAAACCATTTGCTTTAAAGTTAACTAAAGACTACGATGATGCTAATGATTTACTCCAAGATACTTTAGTAAAAGCTTTCTTAAATAAAGATAAGTACGCTGAAGGCACAAATCTCAAAGCTTGGCTTTATACAATAATGAAAAACACTTTTATTACGAATTATCAAAGAATGGTTCGAAAAAACACTTTCATTGATACTTCAGACAACCTTCATTATTTAAACAGTTCTTCTGCTTTGGTTGAAAACGATGCCTATTCCAATTTTGCAATGGATGATATATCTGGGGCAGTCGAGAAACTAGAAGATACTTATCGTAATCCATTTATGATGTACTTTAATGGTTTTAAATACCATGAGATTTCTAAAAAGCTCAATATTCCAATTGGTACCGTTAAAAATAGAATTCACATTGCGAGAAAAGAGTTAAAAGACCGTTTATCAATGTATGCGTTTTCTAGGTCAATGAATTAAAGAATCGTTAAAAATTGGTTTTTAAATTGATTCTAAAATTAATTATTTGTTATAAATTTGTTTTCTTTACGAAAATTTAAAGTATTTGAAAAAAGTAGTTGTTATTGGTGCAGGTTTTTCAGGTTTATCTGTAGCGACAAAATTAGCTACGGAAGGTTTTGATGTTACCGTTCTTGAAAAAAATACAACAATTGGAGGAAGGTGTAGAGTTTTTAATGAAAATGGTTTTACATTCGACATGGGGCCAAGTTGGTATTGGATGCCAGATGTCTTTGAGAGATTTTTTGGAGAATTCGGAAAAAAAACCTCCGACTATTACAATTTAACAAGATTAGACCCTTCTTACAGGGTAATACTAAAACAAAATAAAGAAATTAATCTACCTGCCAATAGTAAGTCTCTAAAAGCATTGTTTGAACAATTAGAGCCAGGTTGCGGTTTAAAATTCGATTCTTTTTTGAAAGAATCTGAATATAAATATAGGGTTGGAATCGGTGAATTTGTTTGGAAACCATCATTATCAATCACAGAGTTTTTCGATTTTAGATTACTCTCAAAAGCCCTAAGCTTAGATTTATTTGCCTCTTTTGGAAAACATATTAGAAAGTTTTTTAAAAACGAAGATATCTTAAAAATAATGGAATTTCCTATCTTATTTTTGGGAGCAACTCCACAAGATACGCCAGCACTTTACAGTTTAATGAACTACGCTGAAATGACAATGGGAACTTGGTATCCCATGGGAGGTATGCATGAAATAATAAAAGCCATGGCTACATTGGCAGAAGAGAAAGGAGCGAAGATTTTAACGAATCAAAATGTTGAGGAAATAATAGTAGAAGGAAAATCAGTAAAAAAAGTTACAACAGAAAAAGGAGTTTTTCCTGCAGATGTGGTGGTAGGTGCTGGAGATTACCATCATATGGATACTAAACTATTACCCAAAGGGTTTGGAAATTATTCAGAAAAATATTGGAACAGTAGATTAATGGCCCCTTCTTCGTTGCTGTTCTATTTGGGCATCAATAGAAAAGTGGAAAAATTGATTCATCATAATTTATTTTTTGATGAAGACTTTGAGCTACATGCTAAAGAAATTTACACAACACCTAAGTGGCCATCAAAACCACTTTTTTATGTTTCTGCGCCCTCAAAAACCGATGCAAGTGTAGCGCCAGAAGGAAATGAAAATTTGTTTCTTTTAATACCGATAGCCCCCAACTTAGAAGATTCTGAAGAAACTAGAGAAAGATATTATCAAATTATAATGACAAGATTAGAAAAATATGTAGGCCATTCTTTAATAAAAAACGTAATT
>DAIQBE010000041.1:0-12144 GCA_036781325.1 Leadbetterella sp.
CAAGCGGCTTTGTTTGATAGAATGCAAAAAATCCAAATCTACTCAATATAAGTAGGATGCCTAAATTGAACGTTTATCAATTTTTGAAGAAATTTAAATAAAAAAGATTCTTAAACAAAAATTATTTATTGTAGGCCTATGAATTTATTTGCTTAGAATCAATGATTTCTTTTTGCTAAATTGGGATTTTAATTTAGAGTTTAGTACTTTATAATTGATTTCTTTCCAGTAGATTAAAACTATGAATATTGATCCTACCAGAAGGCAATTTAATCGAAAAATAAATGTTTTTGATTTGCTAATTTTATATGGAATAGAACTATAAGTGGTTAATTTTTTTTCATCTATTCTATATATCGGATTTGTAAATAAAGTAGAAAATTCTCCTATAACCTCAAACCTATAATATTTAAAATCATTCTTTAATTGTATTTCACCTTTACTAGGAACCATGGAGCTATTCAAGTCGGAAATCATTTTAACGCTTTTTATCTTTCCAGAAAATGTATATTCTAAAGTATTATTTTTTATATTTATTTTATTTAAGTAAACATCTGTTACTCCTTTTTCGGACTTATATGCCACATGATTTCCCTCTTTAAGGCTGTTTATTATAGCATTTTTTTTACTTTCTTTTATTGATACAACATTAAAGAATCTTCCAGGAGGTTGTTTGGCTAAATCATGGGTATCATCATTTGAAAGTAGCCAAGATAGGGTACCTCTTGAAAGTGCGTAGTCCCATAGGTCGAAAGATTCGCAATACGGATTTAAAACCTCTAACAAATCATAGCCCTTTAGCCTTTCTAAGTCTTTTTTTGAAAAAGCATTATTAAGTTTAGGATGTGCAATAGCGACCAAGCTTGCTGTTGTTTTTAAATTTTTTATCCTTGTTTGTTTTTGGGTTGTATTTTGTCCTATTGGAAAATCTATATTTTCAGTTTTCATTGCATTTATTGCTAAAAAATGCGCCTTAGATATATTGTATCCTTGCTCATAGGTTGGAATTTGAATAATGTCAGAGCATGTTGATTTAGAAATATGATGATAGTTTGAAACTGAAGCTACTTGATAGCCAATATTTTTATATGCCTCAGTAAGCTCTTTTTCGGAATTATGACCGTTAGTTAACCCACCCCAATGATGAGCATGAGCGTGAAAGTTTGCTTTTACAGTTTTTAATTTATTCCAGCTAGCGTATGGATTATAAAAATTATTTCCAGCATTGTTCTTAACCTCAGAAAAGTAAAAAATTTCGGTTTGATAATACAATATAATAAATAAAATTACTATTACAGCTATTAAAAATTTAATAATTCCTTTACTTAAGTTTAAAGGTTTTTCTATTGTTTTTAGTAGAAATTTGAGCATATTATATTTATTTAGAACTGCTCAAAACTATATCTTTAAAATTAAGAGAATAATTGGTAATGGTTAATAAAATATTAAATTTTCTTCGTACTTCTAAAGGATTCTTCTGGGTTATAGCAGTTTATTTATTGGTGAGTATTGTGGGTATGATTTATACCCCTCTTTTTGATGAGGATGAAGGTTTTTTTGCGGAAGCCTCTAGAAACATGCTATCCACAAACAATTTCATTTCGATTCAGGTAAACGGAGAAGAAAGGTATGATAAGCCAGCATTGTTTTTTTGGTTTACGGCTTTATCTTTAAAAATATTTGGAAACAACGAATTCGCTGTCCGTTTTCCTTCGTTTATTTTTTTTGTAATTACTTTATTTCAATTTTATAAATTTGTATCAAAGCATTTTTCAGTTTTACAAGCAGAGCTTTCCATATTAGTTGCAATTGCAATCCTTCAATTTCAAATATTAGGTAGAGCGGCAGTAAGTGACAATCTTTTGACTTTATGTATTACTTTATCTTTGTTAAGTTTTTATAAATTTCTTTTGGAACCCAGAAACAGTAATATTTTTTGGGTATATACGTATGCTGGTTTAGGTTTTTTTACGAAAGGGCCAATAGCCTTTGTGATTATTGGAGGTGTAATATTCACATACCTTCTCCTATCTAATAACATTGGATTCATTAAAAAATTACTTAATCCAATGTTCATATTCTGGTCAATTTTTATTTCTGCACCGTGGTTTATTTTAGCATATCAAAAATCTGGTGATTTTTTATTTACAGACTTTTTTATAAAGCATAATTTAAGTAGGTTTTCAAATACGATGGAGTCTCATGGAGGCTCTCTTTTGTTTTATATCCCAGTGATTTTCTTGGCATTTTTGCCATTCTGCCATTTAATTTTGGGAACATTCAAAAAATTCAAATTTAATGATAGAAATACTTATTTTTTTCTTTGGTTTATTATTCCCTTTACAGTATTCTCATTTTCAAAAACCCAGCTCCCGCATTATATAAGTGTTGGTTATTTGCCACTGATAATTTTAATGACAAGGGGAGAAAATATTAAAGTTAAATGGGTATCTCTACAAATAATTGTACTAATTTTTATTTACCTATTGGCTCCTTTAATAATAAATACAATCAAAATTGAGGATGAATTCGTTGATGAAATGCTACAAAATTTATTTCTTGT
Source organism: Leadbetterella sp. (assembly GCA_036781325.1). Lineage (GTDB taxonomy): Bacteria > Bacteroidota > Bacteroidia > Cytophagales > Spirosomataceae > Leadbetterella. The sequence goes on from DAIQBE010000041.1 coordinate 2,564, forward strand.
ATTTGATAATTTTTACTTTTCCATAGCCATAACTTTTCTTGTTTTAGCTTTATTTTTCGTTTTGTATTTTAAAGAAAATGTTTATCCACTTTTTATTGTTTACTTTTTAAGTACTACGCTATTTATTTACAAGTTTGCAATTTTACAACAAGGTTTTGTAAAAGAAACGGGGCTAAATTTAAAAAAATCCAAAGTTAAAATATTCATGATGGATCACTACAACCCAAGCCTTTCGTTTTATGCTGAAACTATATTTGAAATAAATACAAATCCAAAGCCCGGTGAATTTGTGTTTAGAAAATTTAAAAAAAATCAATCTCATTTATTTGAAGTAAAAAGTTCAAAAAATGGCTACTATATTCTGCAGAAAAAATAGCAAACTTTTACGGCATTAAAGTTATAGTGGAGATACACGCATAAATGAAATATTTTAGAAAACAATTCATCTATTGTTTCAATGGTTTCATTCCGAATTTATTCGGAACGTCCATGTGATAATTTTTAAGAAAGGTTAAATTGGTAATAATTAGTTAATTAATTTAAAAATTCATAGCAGACGGCTTTGAGGATTTTTTTGAAAGTGTTTTTTTGCTAACCGCCATTATTATTTAAAGATTATAAAATAATGGATTTCTATTTAAATTTATTTTTACTAAATTGTACTACTAAATATAGACCTTAAGAATCAAGATGGAAAATACTAATGAAATAGAATCAAAACTATTTGTTTGGCAAAACATTGTTTAAAATACGTTCAAAAATTGGAATAAACCACACAAAAATTAATACCCCAGCAATATTAAATGTCATATGGGCATTAGCTACTGCTCTTTCAACTGGAGCCTGCTGACTGATAAATTTTATAAACTCTAGAAAAGGATTAAACAATAATAGGCCTAATGCTATAGACAAGAAATTAAAAATTAAATGAAATAAACCAGTTTTGAGAGCCTGCCTACTACCTTTAATAGTGGCTAGTAGCGTATCGCTGCAGGTTCCTAGTTCCGCACCAAGCATAACGGCTATGCCTCCAGCCAAGCTCAAAAGGCCTTTTTTTGATAGAATAATTGCCATACCCACAGTAGCAGATGAAGATTGGATAATAAGAGTAACAAATGCACCTATCAAAGAACCTGCAATTGGGTTTTCTGTTTTAGCTAGCCATTCTAAAAACTCAGGTTTTTCTTTTAAAGGTTCTACCGCATTTTCCATTGTGAACAAACCAAAAAATAATACCCCAAAATATAAAATCACTTTGCCTGTGTTATTTATTTTTTCAGATTTAGAGATAAATAACAAAACAAAACCAATCAATAAGAGAACAGGTGAATATTTGCCCACATCCATTGCAATTATTTGGCTACTTATGGTTGTGCCAATATTGGCTCCTAAAACTATGCCCATTGCTTGTTTAAAAGTAAGTAATTTAGAATTTACAAAAATTATGGTTATGATAATTACAGCTGAAGAAGAATCTAAAAGAGTGGTAACTATAGTACCAGTAATTATGGCGGTAGCTGTATTAGAAGTAAACTTTAAAATCCATTTTTGTGCGTTTTCGCCTATTGCTTTTTGAATGGTTTCAGAAAGACTATTAACTGCAAATAGAAAAAGAATGAGTCCTGCCAAAATAGAGAGTAAAATTTCTGTCATTGATTTGTAATTGCTTTAATGCAAAACTATTATATATATTAAATGGAGATCTATTCAAAGCTATTTCTTGACGATAATTTAACATTGAGTAAATATTGCATCCTTTTAAATGGCAGGTTCCTACATTAATTTTACAAAAAATTGTTAATTTGAATGAATTTAGGGAATATCAAAGCAAAGGATTTTCCAAAGAAATTTAATTGGGGAGTAGCCACTTCTGCATATCAAACTGAAGGAGCTTGGAACTTGGATGGAAAGCAAAATTCTATTTGGGATACATTTACTAATGATAAAAATTTTAAGAAGGGTAATGGAAATACCGGAACAAACTTTTATTATAAATTTGAAAAGGATATCGAACTTATAAAAAAATTAAATTTAGATTCCTTTCGTTTTTCTATTTCTTGGGCTAGAATATTTCCTTTAGGTGTAGGGAAACCTAACCCAGCTGGCATTGAGTTTTACCATAAGGTAATAGACCATTGTTTATTGAATAATATAGAACCTTGGATTACCATTTATCATTGGGACTTACCCCAAGCTTTGGAGAATCAAGGGGGTTGGTGTAGTAGAGAAATGATAGAGTGGTTTAGCTATTTTGTAGAATTCTGTTCGAAAGAATATGGAGATAAAGTGAAAAAATGGATTGTTTTAAACGAACCAATGAGTTTTGTGGGCTTAGGATACTATTTAGGAATACATGCGCCAGGGAAAAAAGGTCTCAGAAATTTTCTTCCCGCCGCTCATCATGCTACTTTGTGTCAAGCCATAGGAGGTAGAATAATAAGAGAAAATGTGAAAAATTCGTATATAGGCACTACTTTTTCGTGCTCATTAGTAAGCCCAAAAAACTTTTGGAGAAGACATGTAAATGCAGCAAAGCGGCTAGATGCACTTTTGAATAGATTTTTTATTGAGCCTTGTTTGGGCTTGGGTTATCCTACTGATGTAATTCCAGGGCTAAACCGAATTGAAAAATATTTTAAACCAGGAGATGAAGAACTGATGAAATTTGATTTTGACTTTATTGGTATTCAATACTATTTCAGAATTGTAGCCCAATATAGCTTGTTTCCTCCAATATTGTTTGCCAATCAGATTCCAGCAGATAAAAGGAATGTTAAGGTAAACAACATGGGCATGGAGATTTATCCTAAAGGGTTGTCAAAAATGATAAAGAAATTTAGTGAATATGAAAAAGTGAGAGACATTTATATTTCAGAATCAGGAGTATGTTTTGATGAAGAATTAGAAAATGGAAAAATAGAAGATAACAATAGAATTAAGTACTTAAAAAAAACTTTTAAAATCTGTTTGAAAGCTATTAAAAGGGGTATAAAATTAAAAGGGTATTTTATATGGACTTTGGTTGATAATTTTGAATGGTCAGATGGCTTTAAACCACGCTTTGGAATAGTTTTTAACAACATTAAAACTCAAAAAAGAACAATAAAAAAATCAGGAGAATGGATTAAGGAGTTTTTGAAGAAATAATTTATTACGTGTTGCATTTACCTCTAGAATTAACGCCTAGTAAAATAATCATTAGAGAAAAAACGATTTACAGAAATTTAATTATTTATTAATACCCCATATTGCTAAAAAAAAATATTCTAGATTATTTTGCTCTTTAATTAAACATTTTCTGGTACTAACCGCTAAATATTACTGATTTATTCAACTATGGGCTTAGAACAAACAAATCTTGATTACCGCATTCATCAAGAAATCATGGATAGTCTCGATGAGGAACTTGAAATGGAATTGGATGATGAACGCCTTAATACTAAAATCAGTTCAAACATAAATATTGAACGAAAAAAATATTTCAAAGAACTGCTTCAATTACAAGGAGAATTAGTTAAACTTCAAGACTGGGTGCAATTCAAAAAATTAAAAGTTGTGGTTTTGTTTGAAGGTAGAGATTCTGCAGGAAAGGGGGGAGCCATCAAACGGATTACTCAGCGTCTCAACCCCAGAGTTTGCCGAGTGGCGGCATTACCTGCACCCAATGACAGAGAAGTGACGCAGTGGTATTTTCAAAGGTATGTTTCTCATTTGCCTGCGGGGGGAGAAATAGTCTTATTTGATAGAAGTTGGTATAATCGTGCTGGCGTTGAAAAAGTAATGGGATTTTGTACCGATGAACAGTATGAACAGTTTTTTAATGACGTACCTGAATTTGAAAACATGCTTATTCGTTCGGGGATAATTCTCTTAAAATATTGGTTCTCTATTTCTGATGATGAACAATACTTGAGGTTCATGATGAGAATAAAGGACCCATTAAAACAATGGAAACTTTCTCCTATGGATTTGGAGTCGAGAAGACGGTGGGAACAGTACACCAAAGTTAAAGAGTATATGCTTGAAAAAACCTCTACTCAGACTTCTCCATGGTGGATTGTAGAAGCCGATGATAAGAAAAGGGCAAGATTGAACTGTATAAATCACCTTCTTACACAAATACCTTACGGCACTGTAGACCACCTTGAAGTTATTTTGCCAGAAAGAATTCATAACCCAGACTATACCCGTGAATCCATTCCTAAGGAGATGTATGTCCCAGAGGTCTATTGAGGATTAAGATTAAATAAAGCCCACTACAAGAAATTCTAGAAATCCAATAACTCAAGTTGACTCACCCATTTGTTTAGTTTTAATGAATAAATGTTCCGATATTTCTCAATAAGTTCGAAATGTTTGGCTTGAAACGTAGAGGTAACTTTTTTATTTAAATCGTAGTCTCGAATCACGCATTCGAAATTGATAATACTGCCTACTAAGGTTTTGTAATCTTTAGACAACAAACAATCATTTTTCAAAATCTCCTCCTCATTTTTAGAAAATTCTACGGCGGTTTCGTTTAATGCCAACCCTTTTGGAATCCAATGATTTTTTTTGCAATCGCCTTCATATTGAAAATATTGCAATCCTCCAAGGACATTCATTTTATTCTCCTTACTTGGAGAAAAAAACAGATAATTGTTTGAATCCACAATATCAATCTTATAGTTAGAAAGCCCCATACTCATTACCCAGTCATTTATGGACATAGGTTTGTTTTCATTTATCATCCAATCAAAAATAATGCAATTCTTACAGTCTTCAAAAAGCAAAGCAACATGGTAGCCCCATCGTAAATTGCTGCTATTGGCTAAGTTGTTAGGGTCTGGTTTTGAAATACATACCTTGGAGTCTTTATTTAATCTGGCGGGAGAATAAAACCAAATTTTTTTATGAACAATGCCTCTCATTGACAAAATCATCGAACAAAAATGTATGATGTTGTGGCAGTTGCCTTGTTTGTACTTGAAAGTTGGAAAACATAAATCACGCAATTCTTCAAATAAAATTTGATAATCTATGTGAAGAGTTTTTTTTCTTTTGTACCTATAAATTGTTGCTGACATTTCAATAAAATTATTAGGCAAATATATGTGTAGATTTGCTATTCAAAGCAAGTGTAAAATTATGTTATTGTAACTAATTTTTTTTCAATAAAATCTATTCCCGTCCTAAAATAGGTTTACACATATTTGAGACTAGACTTCTAACATTTATACAATTTACCATTGTCTGCATATTAATTATTTCTATGGCATTGAATATATTCTTAAATAAAGCATGACATAGAGCTTTCATAAATATGCTGTAGACTCATAGAAATTTGATTATTTCTAGGCTTTTTAGGGTTCTTGATATGAAAAAATAAATTTTAGTACCTTATTAGACATAAAGCGGAATACGATAAGTATAGGTATTAGTAGTCAAATCCAAGAATATCTTCCTAAAGTCATATTAGATTCAAAAACAATTTAAAATTAACTATTTCTTAATCATGAGGTATTATTTAGGAAATATATCTACCCCAATTTTGCTTTTTAATTTAAAAAAACTAAATGAAACGATTTCAACTTCTATTCTTATTTTTATTTATTTCTATCTTTTCCATTCAAGCCCAAAGGGGTGCAATTATTGGAAAGATTATCGACGAACAGGGCCTTTTTATGCCAGGAGCTACTCTAAAACTAGGGGCTAATCCAATGCAGATGGCTGTTTCAGATCAATCTGGTAAATTTTCTTTTTCATCTGTAAAAAATGGGAAATATGAACTTACAGTTTCATACATAGGCTACCAACCCGTAAAAAGCGAGGTCGAAATAAAAGACCAGACACTTCAGTTGACTTTAAAAATGACAGAAACTGCTTTAATAGGTAAAGAACTAATTATAGTTGGTGACAGGTTGAAAGGCCAAGCGAAAGCTTTAAATCAACAAAGAAATAATGGAAACATTTCAAACATAGTTTCTGCTGACCAAATTGGTCGCTTTCCAGATTCCAACATTGGAGATGCAATAAAGAGAATTCCAGGAATTACCATGCAAAACGATCAAGGAGAGGCAAGAAACATAATTATAAGAGGGATGGCCGCGGGTTTAAATTCCGTAACTCTCAATGGAGAAAGAATTCCTTCGGCGGAAGGTGATAATAGAAATATTCAGATGGATTTAATTCCTGCAGATATGGTTCAGTCTATTGAAGTTCATAAAGCTATATTACCTAATATGGATGCAGATGCTATAGGAGGATCAGTAAATCTAGTGACTAGGTCTGCCCCAAACGAATTAAGAATTTCTAGTACTTTGGGGTCAGGAATAAATTTTCTTTCTAATAAGCCCATTACAAACTTAGCTTTGGTTTTAGGAAATAGAATTTTTAATAATAAACTAGGAATTGTTTTTTCTGGATCCTTCAACAATAACATATTTGGTTCTGATAATTTTGAAGGAGTTTGGGTAAAGTCTAAAAATCCAGCTTATCCAATTGTATTAAGCGGTTTTGACCTAAGAAAATATGATGTTCAACGAATAAGAAGAAGTAGTTCGTTAGCAATAGACTATCAAATTGCGAAGGGCCATACAGTTTTTTTAAATGCAATATATAACTGGAGAGACGACCTCGAAAATAGATATCGACTTAGAGTAGATAGATTAAATACACCGGTGGAGGCAGCTAGTTTTAAAGATATATCTTCCAATATTTATGAAATAACAGGGAGAGTAGCTATTCAAACAAAAGGCGGAATAGAAAACGATAGGAATAAAGGCACCAGACTCGAAGACCAAAGAGTAGCTAATGTTTCGCTTTCTGGAGAAGACTTTTTTGGTAAAGTAAAAATGAACTGGAGTGGGACGTATGCTTATGCACAGGAAGATAGACCGAACGAAAGATACATTACGCACAGAGGCAACGCAAGAGTGAATGTAAATGCAAGCAATCCTTATAAATATGTGGTTAAGCTAAGCGACGAAAACAATGCCTCAGCTCTAGCTTTGAATACTATTTATGAATCAAATAACTTTACGTCAGAGCAAGATTTAAATGCAAAAATTGACTTTCAAATCCCACTTTCAAATAAAAACAATACTATAAATTTTGGAGGTAGATATAGGGGCAAAAATAAAGAAAGAATAAATTCATACGACATTTACACTCCAACTACCCCTTTAGGAGGCGCGAATAATAACTTCGGTAGTTTACCTTCATCAAGGCAAGACCAAAGAGTATTTTTAAACGGACCTGAATATATTCCTGGAAAATTTATCGATAAAGAGTATTTAGGGAATTTAGATTTTTATGATATATCAAAATTTAAGAAAACCGATGCAGTAGCAGAATATATAACATCAAATTACGATGCTTCGGAAAGCATCTTTGCTACTTACGCTATGGCAGATTTGAAATTTTCTGAGAAATTTTCTTCCTCCTTTGGATTACGACTAGAAAATACTTCTGTAATATATAACGGATACAGTTTTGATGCTAAAACTTCAAAGGTGAGTGCAATTGAAGATATTTCTAAGTCTTATTTAAACATTTTGCCTGGTGTACATTTCAAATATAATTTTTTAAAAGATGCAATAATTCGTGCTGCTTGGACCAATAGCCTTGCTAGACCAAGTTATTTTGCTTTAGTTCCATTTGAAAACTATAGTCCTGACAATCAAATTTTGATAAAAGGAAACCCAAATCTGGAAGCCACTAGATCTATGAATTTTGATTTAATGTTTGAAAATTATTTTGAGTCTATTGGCGTGGTATCATTTGGATTGTTTCAAAAGAACTTAAAAGATTTTATTTATGATAAAACAACTTTGAATGTCCAAGATCCCAAATACGGTCAATTGGTTAGTTCTACAAGACCAGAAAATGGGGGCACAGCCAAAGCGAATGGAATAGAAACCGCCCTTCAAAGGCAATTGGACTTTCTGCCAGGCATTTGGAAAGGACTAGGAGTTTATGTTAACTACACCTTTACAAATTCAAGTACCACTGGAGTTTCTGGAAGAGAAAACGAAAAAATTGCGCTTCCAGGGACAGCTAAACATATGTTAAATACCTCATTATCATTTGAAAATAAAAAGTTGATGATTCGGGTGGCACTAAATCGTGCTAGCGATTATATAGATGCCATTGGGGGTGATGCTTTTGGGGATATATATTATGATAAGCAAATGTTTTTAGACGTAAATGCAACCTACGCCTTCACTAAAAATTTTAGAGCTTACTTTGAAGCAAATAACCTTACCAACCAAGCATTAAGATATTATCAAGGTTCTAAAGAAAGAACTTTTCAAGAAGAATTGTATAATTCAAGGATTGGTTTTGGTGTAAAATATGACCTTTTTGGCAAAAAGAAATAAGTAATATTTACCTTACAAAACGTTTGTTGTTTCAGTAAATAACAAACGTTTTTTTTTATTTTAAGAACATGAAATATTTCAGCATTTCAATAGTGGTTGTTTTTTTAATGGGTTCGCTAAGAATTTTGCAGGCACAAGATTCTAAAATCCTAGTGCCTAGTACCGAAGTTTTTCCTATGTTTATTTCTGATACGGTTTTGTTTGATACCGACGACCCCGCCATTTATTACAATAAAAAAAGACCTTCAAAAAGTTTTGTTATAGGAACCGATAAGGGAGGTAAAACGGGACAAGGAGGGATATTTGTTTTCGATTTAAAAGGGAAAAATATAAAAGAAAAGAATATTTTGGGAATAAATAGACCCAACAATATTGATATAGCCTATGGAATCGATTTCAAAGGGAACGGAAATACTGATATTGCGGTTTGTACCGAACGAAATACCAATAAAATTAGAATTATAAAACTTCCCGAAATGATTTTGATTGATAATGGAGGGATTGCTGTATTTGAAGGAGAAGCAGAGCGTTCGCCCATGGGAATTTCATTGTTTACCGATCCTGCTACTCAAAAAATATCTGCGATTGTAGGTAGAAAAAGCGGCCCTGGGGATACTTATCTCTTTCAATATGCACTAGAATCTGATTCTAATGGTATTGTATTTGGCAAATTGGTAAGAAAATTTGGCAAATATTCTGGCAAAAAAGAAATAGAATCTATAGCTGTTGATAATGAGCTCGGGTATGTTTACTATTCTGACGAAACTGTTGGAATCAGAAAATACTATGCGCATCCTGATAGCTCGGACAAAGAATTAGCGTTTTTTGGTCAACAAGGATTTAAAGAAGACCATGAAGGAATTTCTATTTTTAAAACGTCTTCTAAAACTGGCTTTATATTGGTTTCAGACCAGCAGGCCAACCAATTTCATGTATTTAAAAGAGAGGGGGATGCAAACGATCCAAATAAACATGAGCTGTTAAAGATACTAAAAACCCAAACCGTAGAAAGTGATGGTAGTGATATAATTCAGCATAAGTTGAATAGGAATTTTAAAAATGGATTGTTCGTTGCGATGTCAAACAACAAGACGTTTCATTTTTATTCCACTACTAACTTTTTTTTAGATTTGAATAGCAGAGTTAAAAGATAATTTAAAGGGTATTTTCATGAATACTTTAAGTTCGTATTGTTTTGTTTATACTTTAAAAATAAGAAAT
>DAIQBE010000042.1:0-12051 GCA_036781325.1 Leadbetterella sp.
AGAAAATACGCCTATTTTTATTGCTGTAGCCTCAGACGATCAACTGGGCTTTGCACAAAGTAATGCTAAATTGTATTTGGATTGGAAAGCTGCTGGCCAACCTGCAGAGCTACATGTGTTTGAAAAGGGCGGACATGGTTTTGGTATGAGAAAACAAAATCTTCCTACCGACACGTGGAATGAGAGATTTGGTGAATGGTTAAAAATGCAGGGGTACTTAAAGAAAAAGTATCCAGCTGATTGGGAGAAGAATCTTACAGATGAGCAAATAGCTGAACAAATCAGAAAAAATAGTGAAATTGAAAAACGCGATTGGACTAATTTGAGGCGATATAGAGTGGCAAATTCAAAGCTGCCAATTTCAAAAGGTGCTAAGCCAAGGATTGTATTTACAGGAGATTCCATAACAGACGCTTGGGCAAGTGGAAGCCCGGAATTTTTTGAAAATAATAATTATGTAGGTCGTGGTATAAGCGGGCAAACATCGCCTCAAACTTTGCTTAGATTTAGACAAGATGTAATAGATTTAAAACCCCAGGCTGTTGTAATTAATATTGGTATAAATGATATAGCTGAAAATACTGGTGATTATATTCCAGAGTTTACGCTCGGAAATTATAGAACGATGATAGAAGCTGCAAAAGCTAATAAAATTAAAGTAATTTTAGCTTCCGTATTACCTGCTTATGAGTTTCCGTGGAGAAAAACAATACAGGATGTACCTGCTAAAGTGATTGCTCTAAATGTAGGAATCAAAAAATTAGCTGAAGAATATAATTTAGTTTATCTTGATTACTTCAATACATTAAAAGATGAAAGAAATGGCCTAAGTTTAGAAATGGCAAAAGATGGGGTACATCCTACTAAGGCTTGTTATAAGATAATGGAAAAAATGGTTTCATCTGCTATTAAAGATGCATTAAAAAACTGAAGAGTATAGTTACTGAAAAAATAGATAAAATTAAAATTTTATTTTGCCCAATCTGGCGTAGGAGTATTAGGATTGAAAAGCTCGTCGATGTAATATTTTCTTCTTGAGGTTTTATTACAAGAAATTGGATTGTCGTCAATTACATATATACAAGGGCCATACAAATCTGTATTATTTGCTACCATTATACTTTTTGGGGAGCCATTCTGGAAAGTTTCATTTTTATGAGTTACCCGATTAAGTAAACAATGCCCTAATTCATGAAAAACTAATGCTTCTCTGTCATTTTCAGGTTTTGAACCCCAGCAGAGATTACTTCCAAAACTAATTATAACAGTTCTTTGTTGTTCTGGTTTTTTAGTATTTAACTGGCAAACTCCACATTCATCAGAAAAGGAATTTATTTCGTTACTTTTTACAATTAAATTTTCTTTAGGAATGTCTAATCCTCGAAGCTTGGCTTCAAGAAAAAAAGAATCAACGTATTTTTTTAATACTGGAGCTATTTCATATCTACTATTGGGATTTATGTCTACTTTATTACAAGAAAAAAGAAAAATCAAACATAACAAACTAGTCTTTCCCATCAAAAAGTAAATGTATTAATGATGCTGCTTACGGCTGATTATTCCACCCGAAGCTTCTTTTATAGTATTTGCAAAAACAAAAGCATTTGGATCTACTTCATGCACTAGATTTTTTAATTTTCTTAATTCTAAACGTGTGATTACAGTAAAAATAATATCACAATCTGTACTAACTTCGAAATTATCCGGCAAGAAACCTCGTTCTCCTTTGTAAACCGTAATTCCTCTTTTCAAGTTATTAACCAATTGATATTTAATCATTTCACTTTCTGAAGAGATAATAGTGACTCCCGTAAAGGCTTGTAAACCCTCCACTACATAGTCTATTGTTCGAGAAGCTGTAAAGTAAGTTAGAATTGAATAAAGGGCTGTTTCCATTCCGAATTTAAAGGCTGCAATTGTAAATATTACGATATTTATCCCTAAAATTATTTCAGTAATAGTAAATGAAGTTCGCTTTAAGGTATAAACGGCCAATACTTCAATGCCATCCAAAGCTGCACCTGTTCGCATATTGAGACCAACCCCAATTCCTAAAAATACGCCTCCGAAAATAGAGATTAGGAGTTTATCATGGGTAATGTCAAATTCTGGTACAAATGTGAGGAAAAGACCTAAAAAGAATACTGCAATGAAGGTTCTTATAGCGAATTTTTTTCCAACAGAATAATACCCTATTAGAATTAATGGAAGGTTTAGCAATACAATTACAATTCCTAGATTTAAGTGATACAGTTCATGAATCAAAAGAGAAAGGCCTGTAACACCTCCATCGAAAAATTTATTAGGTACTAAAAAACCCTTAAGAGCAAATACTGCTATCATTACTCCAACTCCCATTATTATCAGGTCTCTTATTGTTTCTTGTGTGCCAGTATGTAGTTTTTTGAAAGTTTTACTATCTTTTTCTAAGTTTTTTAAATTTACTTTTTTCATTGCATTTAATTCTTCTTTCGCTTTAGAAGTAAAAAATTGATGTTCTCGTAAAAAATTTATTTGTAAATTATGCCAGCTTTCTTCTGAATTTAAGCTACCCGCATGTTTTAATTCTAGCTTTAATGTATTTGCTAATTTAGGGTAATTTGTGGTTCCTAAATAATATAAATCAGCATCACAAATTATTTTTTCAAGAATGGTATTTGGCTCTTGAGGAATTTTGGTGGCTAGAATTTGGTTACATATTTCCTCAATTTGCCAATTTTCATACCCATAGGAGGGAAGTATTTTTCTGGCAATGGTGCAAGAGCGTTGTTCATGTCCTAAAGGGTGAGAATCCACAATAAAACCTGAATCATGTAATAAAGCTGCTGTTTTTAAGATTGTTAAATTTTCTTCAGATATCTGTTCTGATTTAGCAAAATATTCTGAATATTTAATAACAGAAAGTGTATGGTTTACATCATGATAGGTAAGATAATCAGGCAATTCATTTTTTAACCTTTCAATAAAATAAGCAAATAAAGCCTCGTATTGCATCTATTATAAGTGAGTTTTTTAATTTAGTACTTCATAAACCATCATTTCTTCTGATTTATTTTTAAGTTTTAGATTTCCCATAGGCTTGCAATTGAACGATTGCTTCACTTTTTCATAACTTGCCTCATTTATTAATATTTGGCCTCTATCTGCTGTGCTTTGAAGTCTAGAAGCAACATTTACTGTATCACCAATTACTGTATAATCCAATCTTTTTAGTGTTACCGATCCAATGTTTCCCGAAATCATTTCCCCACTATTAATTCCGATGGATACTTTAGGTAGAAACTCAACTGAGGAGACCGCTTTGGGTAAAGAATCAATTTGGTTTCTAATAGCGAGACATGCATCAATAGCCCTATCCAAATGAAAAGTATCTCTAAATACTGCCATTACACAGTCTCCAATGAATTTATCAATAATACCACCTTGCGATATTATTTCTTTTACTATTAAATCAAAATATTGATTTAATAGCCCAACAACCACGTCTGGAGTTTCTTTTTCGCTAATAGAAGTAAAACTACAAATATCTATGAATGCAACTGAGGCATCTTGTATTTCGTTAGCCATGAGTGAGGATTCGTATTCACGTCCACTCATGAAATTTAAAACATTTTCATCCACATACATTTTAAGGATGTTGTTTTCTTTTATTGCTTTTACGGTTTCTTTCAGTTGATTTACATGTGAAATAGTACGCTCCATTGTGCGATCTAGATCTTCAAAATTTACGGGTTTGGTTACAAAATCAAAGGCTCCCCGATTCATCGAAGTACGAATATTGTCCATGTCACCATAAGCCGAAACCATGACGGTTTTAATTAAAGGGCTGGTTTCATTAAGTTTGGAAAGTAAAGTTAAGCCATCCATTTCTGGCATATTTATATCACTAATTACAACCTCTATTTCTGGATGTTGTTGAATTTTGGACAAAGCATCCGCTCCATTATTTGCAAAAATAAAGCTGAAATGATGGTCTCTTATTTTTTGTCTAAATTTTTGTTTTATTAATATTTCTAAATCTGCCTCATCATCGGCTACTAAAATTGTAGTCATCCTAATTTCATTTTTAGTTTTTCTTTAAGTGCGACAAAATCAACTGGTTTATTTAAAAAATCATCTGCACCAAGTTTTATTGCCAAATTGTAACTTTCATCATCGCCGTAGGCAGTGATCATCATTACCACAGGAGGAGGGTTCTCAAATTTTGTTTTTATTTGTTTTAATAATTCTAGGCCGCTCATTCCTGGCATGTTTATGTCAGAAAGTATAAGCACGGCTTCTGATTTGTGCAACTCTAAATAGCTTAAAGCTTCTTCGCCTGAATTACAAAATGAAATTTTAATTTCGTTGGCTTTAATTTCATGTCGAAACTTTTGCAAGAACAATTCTTTAATATCTTTCTCGTCGTCAACAACTAATATATTCATAGCAATAATTATTGCTTAAAGGTAGTAAATTTTTGAATATGGCAATTAAGCAAAAAAATAATTCTTTTTTAATTCTTATTTATTAAGCCATTTTTGTTGATTTTGCGTAAAATTTATTTCAATTCTCTCAAGTCTCAAATAATAGTATTGATTCTTTTTTTGTCGAATTGTTTTCATAATAAATGGTTTTCTGGATTTTTTTCTATAAGTTTACTATGTATTGAAAATTCATAATGTAATTGAAATTTAAGACTTCATACCATGAAAAAGGTAATTATTTTAGGTGGGGGGGTGGCAGGTTTAAGTGCAGCTCATGAGCTTGTAGAAAGAAATTATGAGGTTGAAATTTTTGAATTCAATCCTGATTATGTGGGTGGGAAAGCTCGCAGTATTAACTATAAAGGGCCTGAAAATCAATATGTTAATCCACTCCCAGGGGAACATGGTTTTCGGTTTTTCCCAGGTTTTTATAAACATATAATTGACACTATGAAACGAATTCCTTTTCAAGAAGATAATTCTTCTTCGAAAAGTGTTTTTGACAATCTAACCGCTACGAAAACTATAATGCTTTCTAGATATAACGATAGCCCAATTGTAGTACTTTCATCTTTTCCAAAATCTTTTAAACAATTTAGAGAGGCTATAAAACTAATTAAGCAAGATAAATCTAGGTTATCAAAAGAAGAAAAGGTCTTTTTTGTAAAAAGAGTTTGGCAATTAATGTCTAGCTGCCACGATAGAAAACAAAATGAATACGAAAGTTTAGGTTGGTGGCAATATTTAAAAGCTGATGAATTTAGTGAAAGTTATAGACATTTATTAGTTGAAGGCCTTACCAGAACCCTTGTTGCTGCAAAAGCCAAAACTGCTTCTACAAAGACTGGCGGTAATATCTTTTTGCAATTGTTATTTTCTATGCTAGACCCCAGCGTGAATACCGATAGAATTCTAAATGGCCCAACAAACGAAAAATGGCTGAATGCTTGGAAAAAATATTTAATTGAAAAAGGAGTAAAGATAAATCAGGGCTGGATTTGCAGTTCTATGGAAACCGATGTTAAGAACTTCAATATTAAAAATGTTTCGGTTACAAAATTAGACGAAGTTACACGAAAACCATTAAATGATAAAAAAACTCTAGAAGCAGATTATTATGTAATGGCTATGCCTGTAGAAAGAGCCGCTGCTTTAATTTCTCCAGATATGATAGCATGTGATAATACTCTTAAGGGTATCATTGAATTAGCAAAAAGTGTAAATTGGATGAATGGAATCCAATTTTATTTAAACGAGAACATCACGATAAATCAAGGGCATATTATCTTTAGTGATTCCGAATATGCTCTCACTGCCATCTCACAAGTTCAGTTTTGGGAAAATTATGATTTAACTAAAAGAGGGAATGGAAGAATAAAAGGACTGCTTAGTGTGGACATAAGCGATTGGTTTAATGCTGGAAAATTTAATAAATTGCCGGCTGACGAATGCACTAAAGATCAAATAAAAGAGGAAGTTTTAAAACAACTTATGTGTTCATTGAATATAAACGGGCAAGAGATTTTGAATGAAAATATGGTTGAAGATTTTTATTTAGATAGAGATATAAAAGAAAAGAGCAATGAAGAATTCATATCGGTTTTCGATAACACAAAAGGACAATTAACAGACCGAGAACCACTTTTGGTAAATAATATTAATACTTGGGATCTTCGTCCAGAGGCTAGCTGTGGCATAAAAAATCTTTTTTTTGCCTCAGATTATGTCAAAACAAATACAGATTTAGCTACTATGGAAGGGGCAAACGAAGCAGCAAGAAGAACTGTGAATTGTATATTATCATCAGATAATAATCCTGCGAAAAAGTGCGAGATTTGGGAATTTTCGGAACCATGGTTTTTAAGTTTAACCAAAAAATTTGATAAAAAAAGATTTGAACAGGGATTACCTTGGACTATAAAAGCCCCACTTTGGATGTTAATAATTACTGCCATTGGAGCTTTGGTTTATTTAATCCTAGGAATAGTAAAAGAGCTAATTTTTCCAAAAAGATGATAATACTATGATGCTAAAGCAATATGTAATTAATTTTAAAAAGAAGGAAGCGCTTTTTGTAATTTGTACAATGGCAGTAACACTCTTTTTTACGCTATTATCAGCCTATTTTAAATGGGGCTCTATATCTGCATTTTTTCTTGCTTTTTGCATGTTTAGTGTTTTATCTATTTTTGCATTCAAAAACAATGATTTATTCTTAAAAAAATTATTGATTTTTGGTTTGGCTGCTGGCTTTACTGAATTAGTGGCTGATTATTGGTTAGTGGAAATAATTAATTCTTTGGAATATCCTGAAACAGACCCAAAGTTGTTAGTTTCACCTTTATATATGCCTTTTGCATGGTCAGTAATTCTAATTCAAGTTGGATATTTGGGATGGATAATTTCAATTTCTGATAAAATTGAAGAAGCTATGCTTGTGACGCTGGTTTTAGGAATGTGTTTTATTCCGATTTTCGAGCATTTTGCAAAATTGGCCGAGTGGTGGTATTATAATCCTTGCAAAATGATATTCAATACTCCATGGTATATTATTTTTGGAGAAGGCTTAATAGCGGCCACGTTGCCATTGATTTTCAGAAATCAAATTCATAAAAGTCATTACAATACTGTATTCGTAGGTTTAATCCAAGGAATTTGGATCTTTATTGCCTATTTTATTGGATATCAAATAATTGAAAAATGGTAAAGAAATTAATATCTTTTTTTATTCCTAAACGTGAATTCGCAGATGAGGAGACTTTAAGAAAAGCGAATTTAACAGTTGGCACTTTATTAATAGTTTTGTATTTTACTTTGAGTTATGTTCTGATTTCTTACATCATCGAATATCCAAAAGGAATTGAGTCCCAACTGTTTTTATTTGTAGTGGCAATTATTTCATTGATCCTGTATAAATATGGAATAAATAAAACATTTATTCATTTTTTGTTTTTCATATCTGCCACAATTAGTATCTTAATTACCGTTTATTTTAGTGGGGGGTTTGAGTCTTTTATTTTACCCTGGTTGGCATCCACACCAATAGTGGCACTTTTGGTTTGGGGAAAAAAAGGAAGTCTTATTTCTTTGGTTTTTGTAATTTTTGTCACTGTTTGGTTGTTTCTAATTTATGATGCAGGAATTACATTGCCAACACTTATTAACAAAGAAGCTTACAGAAAGCCATTCTATTTATCTTGTGCAATTGGTTTAATTTTGATTTTGTATTTCATTGCTTTTGTATTTGAAAATGCTAAAAACAATGCTATGAACCAGCTAAAAATTGCACAAAATCAATTGGTGTTGAAAGAAAAATTGGCTTCCCTAGGGGAGTTAACCTCAGGAATAGCTCATGAATTGCAAAATCCCTTAAATTTTGTAAATAATTTTTCTGAGTTGAATGAGGAATTAATAGAGGAGCTAAAAGAAATAAGAGAAAATCTGGTAAATAAGGTAAAAAATAAGGAAGATGAATTGATTGATGAACTTTTAACCAGTCTTGCTCAAAATCAAAAAAAGATAAATTTTCATGGTTCTAGAGCTAGCAACATAATAAAAAAGATGTTGGAGCATTCAGGTTTGGGTAATATCGAAAAAAAGAAATCAAATATAAATTTTTTAATAAAGGATGTATTGCTTAATTCTTTTGCAATTTTTAAGTCCAAATACCCAAGTAGCCTTCTAGAGTTTCAAGTTGATTTAGATTCTGAAATAAAAGAAATTGAAATTGCTGAGGAAGACCTTCGATGGGTATTTTCAAATATTTATTCTAATGCTTTATTTGCATTGATTGATAAGGCCAAAAGCCAGGAAAACTTTAAATCTATTATTAAAGTTTCATCGAAAAATATGGGCAACTGTGTTGAGATTCGTGTATATGATAATGGTACTGGAATTGCAGATGGCATTGGTAAAAAGATTTTTCAGCCTTTTTTTACAACTAGAACCACTGGAGAAGGCACTGGACTAGGAATGTCTATAAGTTATGATATAATTACAAAAGGACATAACGGTGAAATTACATTTCAAAGTAAGTTGGGAGAATTCACTGAATTTATTATTAAGATTCCTAGCTGATGCTTGAAGTTATTTGGCAATTATAAGCTAAGAAATTGCAAATAATCATTTCGATTTTAATTTTTTAAATTAACTTATTCTTTAATTTTAATTTTAAAGCTTCAAAATCTACTGGTTTTGAGAGAAAATCCTCAGCTCCAAGTTCCATTGCCTCATTTTTAGAGTTTTTATCTCCATAAGCACTAATCATAACTACGGATGGGCTAGGGTTAGCGTACTGTTTTTTTATTTTTTTTAATAATTCAATTCCACTCATACCAGGCATATTTATGTCAGATAAAATTAAAAGAGCTTCACAATTATGTTGATCTAAGTAGGTTAGGGCATCCTCACCATTATTTCTGAAAGAAAAAATAATTTCCTTTGATCGAATTTCATGTCGGAACTTTTGTAGAAAAAGGTCTTCTATGTCATTTTCATCGTCAACAACTAAAATATTCATAGTATAGAATTTATAACTAAAGGTAATTGATTTTTAACAAGGCCCAAAGTTCTTTTTTGAAAAATCATTCTCTATGCACATTCAACAAATGATTTTCTTGACAATTAAAGAATTTTTTTGCTTAGTTTACAAATAAAGTGCCTTTTTCTCTTGCCATTTTGCTGATTTTTATTAAGTTGTTATCTATGCAATTTCGAAGTTTAGTTATCTCTGAATCGACTTCTTTGGATAATTTTTCACGAACTTCTTCGCCTTGTTTGGTTGGACGGTAGTCCCCCTGAGCTTGTTCGTACATTAAATGGGCTAGTCGATTGTTGAGTTTAATTCCGTAATTTAAAGGGTCTTGTACACTGCTATTTTTTGTTTGGTGAATATCATTTTCTATTTTTTTGAGTTCATTTTCAAATTTATAAATAGCATCATTTATTTCTTTGTTTTTTGGATCTCCTTCCATCTTATTTTTTAAATAGGTTAAATCATCCTTTATTTTTTTAATGTTGATTATACCTTCATTTACTTCAGAGACTTTATTACGAACTTTCATTAAAAAATCAAATTGTGCTTGAAAATCTTCTTGGGTCGTTTTTATGCGAGGGTCTTTAATAATTTCAAATTCCTGGGTTTGTGATTGCCCATTTACAGTTAGCCTTACTTGATATTTGCCAGGTACAGCCTTGGGGCCTATATTTGGAGAACCGTAAAATACCATACCAGGAAAAGTTTTATATCCCGTGTATCGCATATCCCAAACAAATCTACCCCCACCAGATTTTACAACTATTAAATTTGACTTTTCTTTAGCCTTATTACTAAAAGTGCGAATAGTATCTCCAGAAACTCCTAAAATTTCAATTTTTACATCTGTTTTTTCATCCAGCTTTTTTATAAAATAATGCACCATTACACCATTGGGATGATTTTCCCCTTCTAATTGGGCATTTCTTCTATCACTGCCTGCCATTCTGTAGGTTTGCATGGGCTTGTATAAAATAAAATCTTTGGAAGCTATTTCGCTATTAAGTTGATGTAATGGAGTAAGGTCATCAATTAGCCAAAAGCTGCGTCCATGGGTAGCTGCCACTAGGTTGTCATTTTTTACGGCCAAATCGTGTATGGGTACAGTTGGTAAATTAAGTTGAAATTTCTGCCAATTTTCCCCATCATCAAATGAAATCCAAATGCCTTTTTCTGTGCCAGCATACAGCAAGCCTTTCCGTTTCGGGTCTGCTCTAACCACACGCACAAACTCGTCTTTAGGAATATTTTTTGTAATTACTGTCCAAGTTTTTCCATAGTCTAAAGTTTTGTAAATATAGGGGGTATAATCACCAAATTTATAGGATGTAGCGGCGATATATGCACCACCCTTCACAAACGGATTCACTTCTACGGAATTCATCATATTGAATTTGGGAGATGTTGGAGGCGTAACATTTTTCCAAGTTTTACCGCCATCTGTACTTACATTGACCAAACCATCATCTGATCCAGTCCAAATTTCTCCTTCGGTATATTGTGATTCAGTTGCCGCAAAAATATTTGCATAATATTCTGCTCCAGTATTATCTTGGGTTATTGGTCCACCAGAAGATTTAATGGTTTCCGGTTCGCCTCTTGTTAAATCTGAGCTAATAACTTCCCAACTCTCGCCACCGTTATAACTAACATGTAAATAATTGGAGCATGCATATAATTTCTTTGGGTTGTGAGGGCTAAAAAATACAGGATAATTCCAATTAAAACGGTACTTCATTATCTCTGCTCCTGAGCCAGCAGGTAGATCGGGGTATACATTTGTGGAGCGTTCTTGACCAGAGGCTATGTCTTGCATCGTCATGTACCCTTTATAATCCCCTCCGTAAACAACATCGTCATTTATTGGGTCGGGTGCTAAATGCGCACTTTCTCCAATTGCTAAACCCAACCAATCTTTTTCAGTAATGGCATTGCCATTAGACCGATGTGAAATTCTTACACTTGAGTTATCTTGTTGTGCACCATAGATTCGGTAAGGGAAATGATTATCAGTAGAAACTCTGTAAAATTGTGCAGTAGGTTGATTGTGGTAGGTGGTCCAGTTATTACCCCCATCATTTGATACTTGGGCTCCACCATCGTCTCCAATAATCATGCGTTGGTTATTCTCAGGGTCTATCCATAAATCGTGATGGTCGCCATGTGGGGCATTTTTAAGTTCAAATGTTTTACCTCCATCTTTTGAGACACCATAGCTTACATTCATGACATATACAATATCTTCATTTTGAGAATCAGCATATATTCGGCAGTAATACCAGGCCCTTTGTAATAATGCTCGGTCTTGATTGATTTTTGCCCAGGTTTTACCAGCGTCATCTGATCGATACACTCCTCCAGCATCTTGGTTTTCGATAATTGTCCAAACACGATTGGAGTTTTTTGGTGAAATAGTTACTCCAATAATTCCATTTAAACCTTTTGGCATTCCTTGTTTATCGGATAGATTTTCCCAAGTTTCTCCACCGTCCGTACTTTTCCAAAGTTTAGAATCTGACCCACCACTATCCATACGATATCCATTTCGAGACATATTCCATATACTGGCATACATTATTCTAGGATTATTGGGATCAAGTACTAAATCGGCTGCTCCAGCCTTGTCGTTTATATATAAAATTTTCTTCCAGGTTTGTCCGCCATCATTGCTTCTAAAAACGCCTCGCATTTCGTTTGGTTTCCATAAATTTCCCATGGCAGCCACATACACTACATCAGGGTTTGTAGGATGAATACGAATTCGGGAAATGTGTTTAGAGTCTGTTAGCCCTATACTTTTCCAGGTTGTTCCTGCATCGGTTGATTTCCATAAACCAGAGCCTGAAGCCACGTTGTTTCTCAAAGTTTGTTCTCCTTCACCAACATAAATCACATTTGGGTCGCTTTCAGCTACTGCAATAGCCCCAACAGTTCCCCCAAAAAAGCCATCTGAAATATTGCCCCAAGTTTGTCCTGCATCATTTGAACTCCACACTCCACCACCTACTCCGCCAAAATAATAGAGATTAGGCTTGCCTTTAACGCCAGTTA
>DAIQBE010000043.1:0-12038 GCA_036781325.1 Leadbetterella sp.
CCTCCACCATACGTTTTTTCCCATAATGTATCGCCAAATGGAGTCAGCATTGCAATGTAAAAATCCAAACCAGAGAAAGGCTCAATTCCTATTGACCTTGTTGCTCCTAAAACAATTCTACCATCATCTAATACTTTTAATGTAGGCTTAGAAAATGCGTTAACTGAACTAAAAGAGGGTTCGTTGGTTCTTGTACCTCCAACAAAAAGCCTCTTGGAAACTAAGTCTCCGTTTAATTTAAGTCTAATCAACATCAAACCACCATTTACACCACTTGGGTTTGCGTCTCCGTCAGTTGACTGAGTAGTCCCCACTATTAAATACTCGTTATTGGTAGTTTTCACTATGCTCGTGGCAATATCATCTTTACTTCCTCCAAATGTTTTTGACCACTCGATGGTTCCAGATGAATTAGTTTTTATTATCCAAAAATCAATACCACCTGCTCCTTCATACCCTCTTGAATCTTTAACATCAAATGAATTTTTACTACTTGTGCTTCCCACTATCATGAAACCTCCATCAGTTGTTTCCACGCTTGCATAAGCTATTTCGTT
Organism: Leadbetterella sp.; assembly: GCA_036781325.1. Lineage (GTDB taxonomy): Bacteria > Bacteroidota > Bacteroidia > Cytophagales > Spirosomataceae > Leadbetterella. Next base: position 558 of record DAIQBE010000043.1, read on the forward strand.
TCTTTCTCCTCCATAGGCTTTTTGCCAGTTGATCATTAATTCTTGGGCAAGAATATTTTGTTCAACTGTAACAATAATTAGTAGAAAACTAAGATGTTTTAGAAAATTTTTGAAACTCAATAAATTCGCAATTTTAAGTAAAAAGCATCAAAATTCATGCCTAAATAGGTTTTTAATATAATTTACTATTGAATAAAATATATAAATAGATAAGTAATGTGTTCAAAAATGAACTTTTGAAAATCTCCAAAATATTGAAATGCCAATTTTTAAAACCAAATAAGAAAATTGTAGCCTTTAAAGTATCATTTCGATCAATTTTGAAAAATCAATTAAAAACAAAAAGGCTTGCAATTTTATTTGCAAGCCTTTAAAAATGTGTTTACAGAAAAATTACATTCTAAAATGTGAGAATGCTTTGTTAGCATCAGCCATTCTGTGAGTGTCGTCCTTTTTCTTAACGGATGCACCCTCACCTTTTGAAGCGGCGATGATTTCACCAGCAAGACGCTCTGTAATGGTTTTTTCACCACGCTTACGTGCATAGTTAATCATCCATTTCATACCCAAAGATTGTTTACGCTCAGCCCTTACTTCCATAGGCACTTGGAACGTTGCTCCTCCTACTCTACGGCTTTTAACTTCCACTGATGGCATAACATTGTTTAGAGCTTTTTTCCAAATCTCTAAACCATTTTCGTTTGTACGTTTTTCAACAATCTCTAATGCTCCGTAAAAAATACTGTATGACAATGATTTTTTACCATCAAACATCATGTTGTTAACAAATTTTGTTACTGTTACATCCCTAAATTTAGGATCTGGTAACACGTAACGCTTTTTTGGTTTTGCTTTTCTCATTTCTTAATTTTTTTAAGAAGGTTTCGTTTAATGATTTAAACTAATTCACATTCGGTAATACCTGAACATTACTTCCCTTATTGCTAACGTATAAACTTTGTAAAAACTTAATTTAAAACGTTATAAAAGATTTTCTTGTTATTTTTTCTTACCTTTTGTTGGAGCGGCTGCTACTTGGCCTGGCTTAGGACGCTTAGCTCCATACTTCGAACGACTCTGTTTACGGTTGTTTACACCGGCGGTATCTAATGCCCCGCGAACGATGTGATAACGTACACCCGGTAGATCTTTAACACGACCACCCCTTATCAATACGATAGAGTGCTCTTGTAAGTTGTGACCTTCACCTGGAATGTAGGCATTCACCTCTTTTTGATTAGTAAGACGAACACGAGCTACTTTACGCAAAGCAGAATTTGGTTTCTTTGGCGTAGTAGTATAAACTCTTGTGCACACCCCACGACGCTGAGGGCAAGAATCCAATGCCGGAGATTTCGACTTGTAATTGAGTGTCTCTCTTCCTTTTCTTACTAACTGCTGTATAGTAGGCATTGTAAACTGTTAAAAATTAATAAAATATTATATACTTCCCTAAAAAGGGAGTGCAAAGGTAGAAATATTTTTTCTAAAAATAAAATCAATTAGAAAAAGTTTTAGATTTAATTAAATTTGTTTTAAAAATCATACTAAATTTTCCACAATTATTTGATTTTGACGCATCTCCAAGAATAATCATAGGAATTGTTTCCGGCGACTCAAAAACCATTTAAACCCTCCGCTAAGCAGTTAAACTTTGATTAAATTATGACAATAATTAAAAAAATAGTGTTGGAATCTAATCAAAAAATAAATTTCAATTATTGAAAAAAGGAAGAAAGAAGATTAAAATAATATGTATTTTAAATCGAAAAACTGACTAAACTTTATTTCTTAAACTGGTCGATTATTCTTTGCAAGGCTTTTAATGTATCTAAATTACTAAAAAAATCATAGAGTTGAACATGCTTTTCATAATCTAAAATCAAACCTTCTTGGAGATATTTATAGGCTTCATTAAAATTACTTTCATACAATAAATAAACAGTGGCTCTAAAATATAAATCGGCGTCTTCTGGTATTTCTTCAATGCCTTCATAAACGATTTCAAAGGCTCTATGATATTTTTCATTATCGAAATATAAAAGTGACCAATTTAACCAAATATCTGAATTGGCAGGGTCTAATTCCGCAGCTTTTTGATAAGATTCTGATGCTGAAATTATATTTCCTAATTTAGATTCATTATCTCCTAAAAGCAACCAATAATCTGCATTTATTTCATTTAACTTTATGGCTTTCTTAACGTAATGAATAGATTCAATGAATTTCTCTTGCTCATATAAAACCGAAGACATGCCAAACCAAGCATCATCCCAAAATTCGTCTATTACTGATGCACTTTTATAATGCTTAAATGCATCTGCATATTCTTCCAATTTCTCATGGGCCGCTCCAAGATGGGTTAAAACATCCGCAGTGGGCTCTTCTAGTCTTAATGTGTTTTCAAATGATTCTTTGGCGGGTCCAAATTTTTCCAAGTTCATTTGGCTTAAACCTAAATTATACCACCCCGTAGAAAAATCATCTGAAATAGCTATTGCATATTCAAAAGCCCCCTCTGCTTTTTCAAACAAATCTAAATTTGAGTAACAAAGACCCAATGAATACCAAGCTAGCATATTATATGGGTCGGTATCTATAAGCTCATTGAAGTAAGCTATCCCCTGATCTTCTCTGCTTTGAACTTCGAAAGCATAAACGAGCTCGTTGTAAACCATTTCGTTTTTAGTATCACAATCTATCGCATTTTTAAAAGCCTCAATACTTTGATCTATACTTCCAATATTTAACAATGCCATTCCCATTTGAAAATAAATGTTTTCTTTCTCTTGGGCAATTAATAAAATATCTCTAAAGATTTCAATAGCTTTTTCATTTTCGCCTGAATACATGCATATTACAGCTCTAAAATACTCTATTTCTGTATCTGAAGGATGATAAATACTAGCTTTATCTAATAAATCTGTTGCTTCTTCTAAATCAAATTTATTAATAAGCAATTGTACTTTATTTAAAATCAAATCTAAAGAATGTGGATAATGACGTAAGCCATAATTACAAGCTTTGATAGCTAATTCAAATTTTCCTTTTAGTAGATAATACTCAGCCAAGGACTCAAACATTTCTTCATTAAAGTATGGAGATTCTTTTTTGGAGATCATACTTTCAAACCTCTTAGCCGCATCTGCCAAAGTAGCCTCATTAAATTCATCAAACTGATCGTTGTATTCTTGATTCATGCGGCAAAGGATTTTTGATGTAGTAATTCACTTCTAGTATTAAAGTTAAATGAAAGTCTTTTTGAAAAAAAATAAAAATCTCTTTTTTTCAAAATAAATAAAAAAATCAATTTGAAATTTAGGTTAAGCATTCAATTTCAACAAATAACCACAAACTCTCTCTAATGTTTGATCTAAATCTTTAAATCTATAATTAAGCGTATTTGAAATTTTATTATTGCTGTAAAGAATTTTCAAGGAGGATGTTTTTGCAGTTTCCTTCGTAATTAGTGGGATAGACCCAAAAAGCCAAGATTTCAATGATTCAAACCTCCAAACAATTGCCATCAGCCAAGGTTTGACTAAAAAATATGGAGGCTTTTTGTTTATTTTTATTGCAATTCTTTCAAAAAATTCTTTGTAGGAAACTAAACCTGCTGTAACAGCAAATCGTTCACCTGAAATTTCAGAAACTGTTAATTTTTCAACTATTTCTGCTAAATCCAACACGTCTACATAATTTAAATACCCAGCAGTATAAAACGGCTTTTCATCAAACACATATTTAAAAAGTTTAGTGCTACTTTTTAACCAATCGCCTTCACCTAATACTATTGTAGGATTTACAACAATAATCTTAAGCCCTTCTGCCTCACCTCGCCAAACTTCTGCTTCTGCTAAATATTTAGTCTTTGCATAATGGGAATTGGAATCGGACTCCGTCCATTTTTGCATTTCATCAATTTTTACCTCTAAATTAAAAATGTCATCCATTTTCGAAGGACGCCCTAGAGCTGAAATTGAACTTATAAAACAGAGTTTTTTTACTTTTCTGCTCAAGCAAACATTCACAACATTGGCTGTCCCTTCAATATTCACCTTCTCCATTTTAGTCCTATCATTTGGAGAAAATGACACAATCGCAGCGGAATGAACTACATAATCCACATCTTCCATAGCATTTTCTAAAGAAAGAATATCCAAAATATCTCCTTCAAATAATGTAATTCTAGAAACAATATCTTGAATTAAACTTAAGTCTGAATTCTCACGTACCAACGCTTTGACAATGAGGCCTTTTTGAAGAAAATTTCTTGCAATTGCAGATCCTACTAAACCACTTATACCCGTTATCAAAGCTACCATAAAACACTAAAATATTATATTTCGATACATTTAAATGTTTCTAATGGCTAAATCTTTGTAATCACAATGTAAATTCTTGCAAAATTAACATAATTTTGTGTTTCAAAAATTATTTCTGAATTAGATTTTCTTAAATTAAAATATTTAGTGTTTAAAAAAATAGTTCTACATATTTTAACATTGTTTGTAGGAATTAGTTTTGGAATGTTTATTCAAGACCAAATTTTCCAAAAAAAAGATTTTTTTCGGGAAAAAGAAAATAACCGAATTTGTAGTTCTGAAAATGGATTAAATTCAAATAATGATTTTGAAAAAAATAAAAATTACAAAAATGAAAAAACAGGGGAAATTGAAGTTCCTGCTAAAGTTTTTAAGATTTTAAATTATATTAATGAACATCAAAGCCCTCCCAATGGTTATGTAGGAGGGCGAATATTTAAAAATTTAGAAGGTTTATTGCCTAAAACCTCAGAACAAAACAAAAAAATAATTTATAAAGAATGGGATGTAAATCCTAAAGTAAAAGGAATCAATAGGGGACCTCAGAGGCTAGTTACAAATAATTTTGGGGATGCTTATTACTCTGATGATCATTATAAATCTTTTAAAAAAATACAATAAATAAGAATGGAAAACCTTGCAATACTAGACAAAAGCGATATTTCTCCAGATTTTGTGATAATTGAAATTAATGGTAATAATTTAAAGTCTTTAAGGGATTTTTATGAGGAAATAGCTAAAAAACTTCATTTCCCAGATTATTTTGGATTTAATCTAGATTCATTTGATGAGTTAATAAATGATTTGTCTTGGATTGAAGATGAAAAATTGGCTATTTATATAACTAATTCACAGAACTTTTTATTAAACGAAAGAAATGAAAGCAAAATTTTAACCCTCCTCGACCTTTTAGATGCTTCTTGTGAAGATTGGAAATGGATGGAACCAGACGAAGAACTGGATATAGAAGACGAAGAATATATTCCAAAAAAAGAGATCATATTCGCCTTTTCTCCTTCTTCCCATATGGAAGAACTATTAGAAAAACTGCTCTAATTATGATGAATTAATTTTACAAAAAACTTAAAATTTGATCCCAAAAAAACATGAAGTCCTATTTCCTACAAGTAAAAGACATTATCCAAGAAACCGAAGATGCTATTACCATACAATTTTGGCACCCAATTAGCGAGCAAATAAAATATAAAGCTGGACAATTTATAACTATTACCATTCCTGATGAAAATGGCAAAAAAATAAAAAGAAGCTATTCAATGTCTAGTTCTCCTCATTCTGACACGGCTGTTGGTGTTACTGTAAAAAGAGTAAAAAACGGAGTAGTTTCCAACTATCTAAATGATAAAGTAAAGAAAGGAGACTTTCTTGAAGTGATAGAGCCCATGGGAACTTTCTTTTTTGAACCTTCCGAAGATGCCAAAAGAAATATTGTTTTAATAGGCGGAGGAAGTGGAATCACTCCTTTAATTTCAATAGCTAAATCTGCTTTAAAAGCGGAAGCGAACACTAAAGTTTTTTTACTTTATGGAAACAGGTCTGAAGAATCTATAATATTTAAGAAATCTCTGGAAGATCTTGGCCAAAACTTTAAAGACAGATTTGAAATTTCAAATATTTTAAGCCAGCCTAACGAATATTGGGTAGGCCAAAAAGGCAGAATAAATCAAGGAAATGCAACCCTAATTTTTAAAGATTGGGGTTTAGATTTCAAAAAAGATTTATTTTTTGTTTGTGGCCCTGTAGATATGATGAATGAAATTAAGAAAATTGCAGATGTATATGAAATACCAAAAGAACATTTTCATATTGAAAAATTTAACGCTCCCGCAGTTTTTGATGAGTTCGATCATGAAAAACATATTGAATTAAAAACTCAAAAAGTTAAAGTAAATTACGATGGGAGTACATATGAATTTGAAGTTCAACCTCATCAAACTATATTAGAAGCAGCTTTAGAACAAGACATTGACCTTCCTTATTCTTGTCAAGCTGGCATGTGTACTGCCTGTATGGGCAAATGCACCTCTGGAAAAATTAAGATGGATGAAGAAGAAGGCCTTACTCAAAAAGAAATAAAAGAAGGTTTTGTATTGACTTGTGTTTCACATCCTCTTACGGAAGATGTAATCTTAGAAATAGATTAAAATCAGATTTATTTATCAGTTTCATAATTTTAAATTATATTTAAATTATTATTCATCCTTAAATGATTTAATAATACTTTTTTTATACTACTATTTGGAATACTTTGAAACTGAAAACCATCCTTATTCTTCCCCTTTTCTTCTTTTTGATTTCTTTTTCAGAAAGGAAAGCAAAACCTAATATAATATATTTTTTAGCCGACGATTTGGGTTACGGTGAACTTGGTTTTAATGGTCAAAAATTAATTGAAACTCCTAATATTGATGCACTTGCTAAAAGCGGTATGGTTTTTAATCAGCATTATTCTGGAGCTCCAGTTTGTGCACCAGCTCGCTGCACATTACTCACCGGACAGCATACGGGACATTCCTACATAAGAGGAAATGACGAATGGGCAAGCCGAGGAGATGTTTGGAGTTTAAAAGCCATGGAGGAAAATCCAAAATTGGAAGGTCAAAGACCTCTTCCAGATAGTATTGTAACAGTAGCAGAACTTTTAAAAAAGGCAGGTTATTCCACTTCTTTAATTGGTAAATGGGGTTTAGGAGCACCAGAATCAGAGAGTACTCCAAACAAACAGGGATTTGACTTTTTTTATGGATACAATTGCCAAAGACAGGCTCATACGCTTTACCCCACTCATCTATGGAAGAACGACCAAAAAGTAATTTTGAATAATAAATTTGTTGATACGCATCAAATTTTAAATCCTAAGGCTAATCCAAATAATCCTGAAAGTTATAGCGAATATAATTTGAATGATTACGCTCCTGAAATAATGCATTTAGAGGCGATAAAGTTCTTAAATGAGCAAAAAAAACAACCTTTTTTCCTTTTATATGCAAGTCCGCTGCCTCATGTGCCGCTACAAGCTCCAAAAAAATGGGTGGAATATTATCAGAAAAAATTCGGAAAAGAAGAACCCTATTTAGGAGGAAAATCTAACTCTTATTACCCAAATAGGACACCGAGAGCTACCTACGCAGCTATGATTTCTTATCTTGATGAACAATTGGGTGATATTGTGAAAAAACTAAAGGAAAATGGGCAATATGAAAACACCTTAATTATCTTTTCAAGCGACAATGGCCCATCTTATGCTGGAGGCACCCAACCTGAATTTTTTAAATCCGGAGGTCCTTTCCAAGAGCAATTTGGTCGCGGAAAAGGCTTTGTTTATGAAGGTGGTATCCGAGTACCGATGATAGCTTCATGGCCAGGAGTTATTAATGAAAAAACTAAGAGTGACCATATAAGCTCTTTTTATGACTTTATGAGTACGATAGGAGATTTATTAAAAATAAAAACACCTAAAAATGACGGCATCAGTTATTTACCAACATTGTTTGGAGAAAAACAAAAACAGCATGATTATTTATATTGGGAGTTTCCAGAATCTGGTGGCCAACAAGCCCTTAGAATGGGAAAATGGAAAGCTATTAGAACCAATTTGCATTCCGGAAATACGAAAACGCAATTGTACAATATAGAAAAGGATAGTCTAGAAATGAATGATTTGAGTAAAATGTACCCAGAAATTATAAAAAAAATAGAATTGATTTTTAAAAAAGAACATATTAAATCCCAAAATGAAAAATTTCAAATAAAAGTATTGGGAGACTAATTCAATGATTTAATTGGAAAAATATTTGGAGTACTAAAAAGAATATCTGGACTAATGAGTATCAAATTTTTTATTTATAAATTAAAACTGAAAGTTTTTTTTGATCAAACATCTCAACTGCCAAGTCCTGTATTGTAATTTTAGAAATTTTGTCTATGTCTTCAAAAATCTGAATAATTGGCTCTATTTTATTTAAATCTAATAAACTTTTTGCCATCATGAGCATAAATCCCTGTTTACTTTCTTCCGACATCGCTAATTGACCTTTCAATTGCTCTTTCAAAGTTTTCAATTGTATTTCGCCCAATGATTTCGTTTTTAATAAATCCATTTCTTTATAAACTAATTTTAAAGCCTTTTCCAGATTCTGTGGATCAGTTCCAAAAAAAATTCCAAAAAAACCTGTGTCTAAAAAACTAGAATAGGTAGCTTCAATTTGATATACCAAACCATATTTCTCTCTTAAACTTAAATTAAATCTACTATTCATTCCAGGACCTCCTAAAAGATTCACTAATGCAAAAAAAGGTAGCCTTTTCGAATCATTTAATGCAAAAGACTGCCTACCAATAGCTACATGAGCTTGATTATTAGCCTTCTCCAATTCAATTTTCTGAGCCTCGTGCAAAACTGGAGGAAATCTAAGTTTTGAAGTCTTCTTGAAGGGTATATCTTTTAAATATTTTTCAACTATCCTTATTACTTTTTTAAATTCGATATTACCCACTACAGAAAAAACAATTTTTTCTGTATCAATATTTTCTTCTATAAACGTATTAAAATCTTCTCTCTTAAATGATTTAACGCTTTCGGTAGTACCTAAAATATTAACCCCAAGTTGATGATTTGGAAAAACTAAACTGTCAAACTCGTCTTGAATGGCATCTTCAGGGGAATCTAGATACATAGCCATTTCTTCTAAAATTACACCTCTTTCTATTTCTAATTGTTTTTCAGGAAAAACACTATTAAAAGTAATATCAGTCAAAAGATTAACGGAGCGTTCAAAATAAGTATCTAAAATAGAAGCATAAAAACATATTTTTTCTTTGGTAGTATAAGCATTTAATTCACCACCAACTGCCTCTAAACTATTAATAATGTGATATGATTTCCGTTTTTTTGTACCTTTGAAGGCCATATGTTCCCAAAAATGGGCTAAACCAGCTTGATGTTCCAGTTCATCGCGGCTTCCAATATCCAACATGATGCCACAATGCACTATTTTTGTATTATTTGCTTGTTTGTGTGCTATTCGGATGCCATTGGGCAGTGTATATAATTGATATTCAATCATTTTATAAATATACTTTTCAAAAAACTGGGTGCAAAGGTAAGTCTCAAAAATTTAAAAATAGAATAAAAAAAATGATATTAATTGCAGAAAGTGGTTCAACAAAAACAGACTGGAGGTTAGTTGATTTAGAAAAGACGCAATTCACTACCCTTGGATTAAACCCCTATTTTGTAAATTCTCAGCAAATAGCTGATGAATTAACACCAGCTTTTAACTTAATTAAGGATTTAAAAATAAATGAAATTCATTTTTATGGTACTGGGATTACTGATGAATCTAAGTCAACAATTATAAAAAATGGGATTGAGAAAGCTTTGGGCTATGCTACTAAAATATATACCTATTCAGATGTGATAGCCTCTGCAAAAGCACTGTTTGGAAAAAAATCTGGCATAGCATGCATTTTAGGAACTGGATCTAATAGCTGTTATTGGGAATCAGAAAAAATTAGATTTCAAATACCTCCATTGGGTTTTTGGTTAGGAGACGAGGGCAGCGGTGGACATATGGGTAAACTACTGGTACTAGATTATCTACATAAAGAAATGCCAGAAAAAGTGAGGATACTATTTGAATTAAAATTTGGAAAAATGGAAAGACATGAGATCTTAACAAAAGCCTATCAGGAAGAAAAACCAAATAAATATTTTTCTAGCTTTTCCATCTTCTTATTTGAAAATCAAAAATTAGACTATTGCAAAAATTTAATATGGAATTCTTTTCAACAATTTATTGATAAGTATTTAAAAAAATATCCACAATTGGCTAATTCAGAAATTGGATTCATTGGTTCTATAGCCTATTACTATAAAAATATACTCACAGAAGTATGTAAAAAGAATAATATTTTTATATCGATAATTATTGAAAAACCTATTGAGAAACTTGTTCAGTTCCATCAGGAATAGCGATCATTTTGCCAAGGATATGCGGTATTTGAATAGCCTCTTTCTTCCCAAAAGCCCTTTTGATTTACTTCTAAAAATTCAATTCTTTTAATCCATTTAGAACCTTTCCATGCATATAATTGAGGAGTAATCATTCTAACTGGTCCGCCATGTTCTTTTGCTAAAGGCTCACCATAGACTGAATGAACTAAAAGAACATCGGGTTTTAAAGCTTCTTCAAGAGACAAGTTTGTGGTATAAGTATCATATCCATAGCATAGTACATGGGTGGCAGATGCTTTTGGAGATACTAATGCAGCAATATCTAAAAAGCTTACCCCAATCCATGGCATATCAATCTTAGACCAAGTAGTTACACAATGAAAATCGCTAACATCTTCAGTTTGTGGTAAACCCATAAAGTCGTCCCACTTTAATATCATTGGATTCTCAACAGCACCATCTATGATTAATCTCCATTTTTCTTGACCAACATTAGGATGATATCCCAAATCTAAAACTGGCCATTTTTCAGTAAGAGTTTGTCCTACAGGAACTTGTGGCATACCATGCCTATTAATGGGTCCTTTACCTAGTGGTTTGGAATCTGATAAAGAAGGTGAATCCTTCATCTTTTGCTCAAATCTATTTTTTAGCTTTAATCGAGCTTCTATTATTTTATTCTGCTTTGAAATATCCATGTATTTACAATCACATTTTTAAATACAACTACGAATGTTTAATTTATGTTCAATGCTTTTTTTAAATGTTAAAATAATTTATAAAAACCTATTATTCTTAAAAAAATGAACACAATTTAAATTGACTTTGTTGAGTAAGAGTTAAGATTATAATAAATAAAAAAATAAGTTTGCCAATTGCAAACTAAAAATAATGGGTGAATTAAGTTCTGCTATTAAGCTTAAGTGTCCACGCTGTGGTAAAGGTGAATTATTTGAAAATACAGGTATAATTCCTAAAAAAGGAATGTTTAATATGCTGACTAATTGTTCCAATTGTAACTTAAAATATGAAAAAGAAGTGGGCTTTTTCTACGGAGCAATGTATATTTCCTATATGTTAAATATGGCTTTGTTTGTCTCCGCAACGGTAGCCTATTATGTCTTTTTTGAAGATAAGATTGATTGGCACATATATATAATTATTTATATTACGGTTACAATT
>DAIQBE010000044.1:0-11806 GCA_036781325.1 Leadbetterella sp.
TATAATTATTTTGCAAAAGGAAACTGGTTCTGCTTTAACATTTGCAGCTTTATTAATAGTATTATATAGGGAGGGCCTTCCAGGAGTTTATCCAGCCCTAATGCTTTCATTTATTACACTATTGATTTTTGCTTTAATTTTTCCAAATTGGGTGGTGGTTTTAGGATTAGCACTATTAAGTATTTTGTTTTGGTATCTTTTTTTAAAAAGATATGAACGGAATAAACAAAATTTGAGAAGAATTATCGGTCTTTTCGTATTGTTTTCTGGTTTTGTATTAACTGTTGATTTTATTTTAAATAATGTTTTGGCGCCTCACCAACAAAGTAGAATAAAAATTCTTGTAAATCCTGACTCAGACCCTAAAGGGGATGGTTGGAACGTAATTCAATCAAAAATCGCGATTGGGAGCGGAGGCTTTACGGGCAAAGGGTACTTACAGGGTACTCAAACTAAATTTGATTTTGTACCCGAGCAATCTACTGATTTTATTTTTTGTACAGTAGGCGAAGAGTGGGGCTTTATTGGCAGTGTAGTGGTAATTGGTCTTTTTTTAGTATTATTAACTAGAATTTTGAGTTTAGCTGAGAAACAGAAGAGTAAGTTTGCCCGAATTTATGGCTATGGAGTGGCTAGTATTTTGTTTTTTCATTTATTAGTTAATATAGGAATGACCATTGGATTAATGCCAGTAATCGGAATTCCATTGCCATTTATTAGCTCTGGTGGGTCTTCCTTAATGTCATTTACAATGCTTCTATTCGTGTTTTTGAAATTGGATGCGCATAGGAGCTACAAAGTTTGATTTATTTGCTTAAGTATTTTTTTACTTTTTAAATAAATCTTTGATTTTTTGTTGCCTTATTTCGTTATTCTCTTTTCTTATTCTTTTGTTTTTTTCTTTTACTCTTCTTTTAAAAAACTTCTTAAGGCCTATAAATAGAAATATCAAGGCAACAATTCCAAAAAGTAAGGTAAGCTCAATAACAGGTAAAAACGAAAGTCCGATTGCGATAAAGAGTAATACAAATCCCATTTTAAGGCTGTCGTTGAAAACAGGATTTCGCCTAATTCTTTTTTTTATTTTATCTTTTTCTTGAGTTGTTAAGCTTAACGGTTTATTGTTAATCACAGAATAAGACTTGGTATTATTTTCAATACTTTTTAAAGTACTATAAATCTCACTTTTTTTAGTGGTGTGATCGATTACTCTAAACTCAGATTCAATGGATGCCTCCAACAGTTCTTCAGCTAAAACTAATTCTTGAAGTACAGGAGTTTCTTCGATTCTGGTGATTTTAATTGGAGCACTAAAATTTTCATTTTTTGAGGCTTGAAAACCTCCAAATTTTTTATGGCAAGAACTTACTGTAAAAAAAATCAAGAATCCCAAAAGCAATTTTCTCATATAATCTGATTAACTTTAAAATACACTTTAAAGACACAATACGATTAATCTTTATTTCTATTGTCTTTTACTATTAAAAAGAAATCATTGTCGAGTTCTAAATAACCAAAATCGTAAACAAAGAAGTAAACAGAGCCTGCTTGTGTTTTTCTTTGGTGGGTGATATAGCTAAAATCAAATCCTTTTTTCATTAAGGTGTTTCTTGTAGTTTTATGTTTTTCCTCTGGGCAAATAGCTTCTAAAATCCTTCTGTTCTTTTTTAGGATATTGTTGATATTGCGAACATAGTTTACATCAACTGCCTTTAGCTTATTATTAAAATTGTTCCTGCACATATCTGAACAAAATTTTTTGTCTATTCTACCTAATATAATATTTCCGCATTCAGGGCAGTTTTTCATAATTCATATATCATTTTTGGAATACTTAGAAATATAAACAAAAGCAATTTATTTTTTTATTATTAGCTCTTAATTAAGTTGTTATAGATTTTTTTTTCTTACCTATGGCTTTTATTTAAAAAATCTTAAGGATATAAATTTATATTATCCTGATAAATAGTTAAAAATACATCCTCTAAATGTTTTATAACCAGATGTTTTTAGATGTAAGGGTTTTTAGGTAAATTATATATCCTATAATTACTAGATTTTAAATTTTTCATAGTATCAAGATTAGGAAGTTCTTTGAAAACAATAATGGAGAGATGTTGATATGGAATAATCGTTAACTTACAAAGAATATCATTTAAATTCCTCTTTATAAATTGAATATATTTAGACTGCCATCTAGCTCCCATTGCTGAGTTAAACCCTTTTACTGCTATCATTGGCAAGTCTAATCCAACTGCCATTTTTTCGAATTCTCTGAAAGAAATTTTATATACATAATTCCCCACAACTTCGTAAGAATATTGGTTTTTCCAAAAGGTTTTTAGAAAGCCTGTATTTATACGGTCTAACAAATTTCTAATCAAAGTTAAAATAGGATATGAAATACCAATGTCATTTGGTTCAATTACAATTACCCCTTTTTTAGCAACTCTAATCATCTCATAAAAGCCTAAAGGGGGTCTGGGAAAATGATGGTATGCTTCCTTACAACAAACATAATCAAATGAATTGTCATTGAAACTCATTTTTTCAACATTTTGAAGGGAGCATTCATCTATTAAACCTAAAGGCAAAACGGTTTCTTCTAAAGTTTTTAAACTCAAATCCGAAGCCACTGCGTACCCACCTTTTTTTTTAATATAAGCAGCATCAATTCCTGAAAAATCTCCAACAGTCAGCCATCTCTCATCTTTGGAAATCAAATGATCTATGTTTTTGAAAAAACTTAAATTAAAATAATTAATTGGATTGTTTTCATCAAAAAGCATTTTGATGTAATTCTTATCTATGTTTTTATCGATAAAATCTTGGTGTTTTTGGTAACTTTCATCATTATACATCTGAATCAAGATTTTAAGATTAAATATTAATTATTGGTTAAGTAAAATCCCGACAAATAAACTTCAGTTTTTCAACAATAAAAAGTATTATTTTTATTTTTATGCTTTTTTGTAAATCTCTAGTTAGTTATTTTTAAATTTGGGCAAATTTTTGATTAGCAATTTCACAAGGTTCGATTAAAAATAAAAAACAGGCTTTCTTTATGTTCTCGGACGATTTAATAAATCTAAAATACTTTTCTCATAAATCTGGGATTCCTTCTGAAGTTCTTGCTGAGATGTATACCGTGGAAATGAATTTTTTTAAGAATATTTCCAATGAATCAGATTTCCATGTGCGTCAAGGATTGTATAATCATGTGTATACAAAATCAGCTGAATTGCTTGAACCATATTCGAAAAACTATTTTGAAGTATTAGTTAAGGCAAAATCAAAGATTTTAAATATTTTTAAAAGAGAAGTAATCGGGAAGTCTATTTTGGATATTGGAAGTGGTAGCGGCGCTTTTCTATATTCAATTGCCACATCGGGTCTTCCCTATAAATCATTATACGGTTTAGATGTAAAAGCTCCAGTTTTACCAGATGATTCATTTTCAAAAGAAATTAAATGTTTTCAAAGAAATGTGGTTGATTTTGAGCTTCCTGAGAAATTTGAAGTAGCGATTTTGGATAATGTTTACGAGCATATTTCTTTAGCCGATAAGGATTTGTTTTTAAGTTCTATATCAAAAAGCTTAGAAATAGGAGGTAAGCTAATTTTGATTATTCCAAATAGACTTTTTGGGCCAACTGATTGGACAATTTTAAAAGATAATACGCATACTGGAAAAACTAAAGCGAATTGCTTACATCTTGATGAAACCACTTTTAAAGAAGTAATGGAAACTTTAAAGAAATATGGATTCTCAAATTTTGTTTCGCCAGTTCCTTTTATTGTATTGAGTAAATTAAATCAGATTTTTCCTAACTTCCGACTACCAAGTAGTATTTATTCCTTCATTGAAAATTCAGGATTTACAAGAATTTTTAAAAATATTAAATTTAGAGGGAAAAGCATTATGAGAATGGAGGTTTCTATAATCGCTGAAAAAATAAAATAATTTTAAATATTATAATTAAATGAAAAAAGCTCTTTTGAACAGAAGTAATTTATTTCATGTATTCGCTTTAGTGTTATTTATGTTGCTTTCCGTAGGGTATATGAGCCCAATATTAAGTGGAAAGTCGCTACAGCAAAGTGATACCTATCAAATGCATGCGGTTCAATCAGAAATTAGAAAGTTTGGTGCAGAACATCAAGGAGAATATACCGGATGGACAAATAGTATGTTTGGAGGAATGCCGACCTATTTTGTAGGAGGTGATTATTCGAAAGGATTATTTGTGAAAATTCAGCCATTTATTTATAATCTTTTTTCACAACAAGGTACTTTCTTGTTTCTTTACTTATTAGGAGCCTATTTATTGCTTATTTCTCTTGGAGTGGGTATTTTTCCCGCTATTATAGGTTGTATGGGTTATGCTTTTTTTTCCTATAATATTCTTATAATTGAGGCTGGGCATTTGGCAAAAGTATATGCTTTAGCATTTGTTCCGATAATGATAGCAGGATTAGTTTTGGGTTTTAGGGGTAAACCTTGGTTGGGCGCTGTAATCTTTAGTTTGGGTTTAGGCCTTGAATTGAATGCAAATCATTTTCAAATTACTTATTATTCTGCCTTTATAATTGGTATTTTAGGAATTTTTGAAATGATCAGGGCAATAAAACAAAAGCAAATTTCAAAGTTTTTTTTGGTGGTAGGCTTAAGCCTTGTGTTGGGTATATTAGTAGTGGGTACAAATTCTTCAAGACTTTGGACTTCCACAGATTATGCTAAATATACTATGAGAGGTGGCAGCGAACTGAAAAGTAATAATGCCATAAATGGCCTAGAAAAAGACTATGCATTTGAATGGAGTTACGGAAAATTGGAATCTTTTTCATTCTTAATTCCTAATTTTTCGGGAGGAGGCTCCGGAGAATTAGATAAGGACTCTGAATCATTTAAAGCTTTGACAGGGCTTGGAGTTGACTATGGCCAAGCTATGCAATTTGTGAAAGGATTACCAACTTATTGGGGCGATCAAATGTTTGTAAGCGGTTCAACGTATTGTGGAGCAATAATTCTTTTTTTGTTTGTTTTGGGATTATATTATGCAAAAGATAGATACAAGATGCCATTTCTTATAAGTGCAGTGGTATGTTTATTCATATCTTGGGGTGGAAATTTAGGTTTGTTTAATAATTTGCTTTTCGATTATTTGCCATTTTTTAATAAATTTCGAGCAGTAAGCATGATTTTAGCTCTTTTTCAACTGTGTGTAATTTCAATTGGAGCCTTGGGATTAAATCAAATTATTGTTAATAAGCCCGATTGGTCTAGTTTTAAAAAACCTTTTTATATAAGTTTATCAATAACCGCAGGATTGTGCTTAATTTTTGCATTAATGCCGGGTATTTTAAATTTTAGTACTGAGAAAGATGCTCAATTTAAAGAGGTATTAAATCAAAGTTTTGGTAATAATGCCAATGCCACTAATCAAATGTATAATGCTTTGCTTTCTGATAGAGAAAGCTTGTTACGTTCTGATTCAATAAGGAGCCTTATTTTTATACTTTTAAGTGCTGGGGTATTATGGCTTTATGTCAAAAACATGCTTAAAAATTCTTCCATTGTTGGAGGAATTATTGCATTTCTAGTAGTTATTGATCTATGGTCTTTAGACAAGAGGTATTTAAATAAAGATGATTTTCAAAAAAAACCAGAAAGTATAGATAGTCAATTTAATCCAACGCCAGCAGATCAACAGATATTAAATGACAAAAGCCTTTCTTATAGAGTAATAGATGTTACTTCGAGCCCATTTACTAACTCTTTGACCTCTGTTTATCACAAATCAGTAGGGGGTTACAGTGCTGCTAAATTAAGCAGATTTAATGATTTAATTGAAAACCAGATTTCAAAAAACAACATGGGAGTGTTGAATATGCTAAATACCAAGTATTTCATTGTAAAAGGAGCTGATGGTAATCCAACTTCACAACAGAATCCTGATGCCTTAGGCAATGCTTGGTTTGTTTCTGAGATTAAGGTTGTAAATGGAGCTAATGAAGAAATGAAAGCTTTAGACAGTTTAAATCCGGCAAAGACTTTAGTTGTGGATAAGAAGTTTTTATCAGATTTAGGATCTAAAAAACCAGCAGCAGACCTATCTGGAAGTATAACCTTAACTTCCTATAGTCCTAAGCACTTAGAATACACTTTTGAAAGCAATTCAGACCAAATAGTGGTTTTTTCGGAAGTGTTTTATAAAGGAAATGAAGATTGGATATCAACCATAGATGATAAGCCTATAAATCATATTAGAGGTAATTATATACTAAGAGCTATGCCTGTTCCAGCTGGAAAACATAAAATAGCGTTTACCTTTGATCCAGTTACTGTAAAGCGTGGTCAGAAATATGACAGAAATGCTTCGATTGCTTGGGTAGTTTTGGTTTTAGGAGCTTTATTTATGCATTTTAGAACAAATAGCAAAGTTGATGAATAGAACAGAAAAAATGCCTGAGAAAGCTGAAGAGCATATTATTTTAACTGCATCCATTTTTCATTCTCGTTGGTATAGTTTAAAAAAATTAAAAAATTTAATACTTTTTGCTAAAGAAAATTTTATTGAAAATCAAAATGAGGTTGTTAAATTAGCAGATTTTGGGTGTGGCACTATGCCGTATCGTTCTTTATTTGACAAATCCAAAGTAAAATATGTAGGTATTGATCTAGATTGGAATCCGCATGCTGAAGTTTTTATTTCAAATGACAGTAAAATTTTAATTGAGGATGAAAGTTTTGATATAGTTTTATCTACCCAAGTTTTAGAACATGTGGAAGATCCAGCAATTTATTTAAGTGAGGCTTATAGAGTATTAAAACCTGGGGGTAAACTTGTGCTCACTACGCATGGCTATTGGATGTTTCATCCTGATCCTACAGATTATTGGAGATGGACTTCTTCTGGATTACAAAAAATTGTAAAAATTGCTGGTTTTGAAGTATTGGCCTTCAAAGGAATGTTGGGGAGGATGGCCGCAGGTTTACAAATATTTCAAGATGGTTTACTTTTTAAATTTCCAAAATGGTTTAGACCTGTTGTTTCGACGCCTATTCAACTTTTGATAGCATTTTTCGATAAATTTCAAAAGCAGAAAATTATTGATATTGATGCTTGCAATTATTTAATTGTTGGTCTCAAACCAAAATCATAATGGGATTAATCATAAGGCAAAGTGTTAAATCGAGTGTTGGATATTATTTAGGTATTATACTTGGGGCAATAAATACTCTTTTTATAGCCACTCATTTTTTGTCTACTGATCAATTAGCCGTATCTAGGTTATTATTAGAAAATAGCCTAATTTTTGCAACTTTTGTTCATTTAGGTTCCCCATTTATAATTGATAAATTTTTTGCAAGATTTAGAGATGAGAACAATGGGCACAATGGAATTTTAGTATTAATGCTTCTTTTCTCAATTGTTGGGTTTATCATTTTTTTTATTCCATTTATTTTAATAAATGAGGAGTTTAAATCTTTGTTTTTAGAAAAATCACCTTCGGTAGTTCCTTATTTGTGGCTTAGTATGCCAATGGCTTTATTTTGGGCAATTGTAATGGTTTTTGAGGCCTATTCGAGGGCAAATAAACGAGTTGCTGTGCCAACCTTCTTAAGAGAGACCTTGTTTAGGATATTAAATATTTCTGTCATTATTCTTTTTGGATTAGGCTACTTTTCCTTTTCTACGTTTTTGATTTTAAATGTTTTGATAATCGTCGTTATAATTTTTTTGTTAATTCTATATCTGTACCGATTAGGAAAACTGCATTTTAATTTATCATTTTTAAAAATAAATAAGGGTTTAATTATAGAGGCCGCTAAATTTGGTGGTTTGGTAATAATTGGAAGCCTAGGAGTTAACCTAATCATGTTTATTGATAGAAATATAATAGCTCAGAAAATTGGAACAGAAGCTGTTGCTATTTTTGTGATTTCATCCTATATAGCTACAACGATTGAAATTCCAGCAAAAGCATTAAAATCTATTTCAGTACCCATTTTATCGGAAAATATATTTCATTCTGATTTTAAAAAAGTGGATGAAATATATAAAAAGTCGGCACTTAACTTAATGCTTATAGGGGGAATAATGCTAGTTTTAGTATCTATAAATATTGAAGCTATATTAAATTTATTGCCCAAAAAGGAGATATATTCACAAGGAAAATGGATTGTGATAATTATTGCAGCTGCAAAATGGATAGAAATGAGTCTTGGTTTAAATAATGAAATGATTGCTTATTCCAAATATTATAAGTTTAATACATTGTTAGTTATACTAATGGCAGTTTCAGTTGTGATTTTAAATTATCTATTAATTCCTGAATTTGGATTATTAGGATCAGCTTTAGCAACTGCATTTGTAACACTTTTTTCAAGTATTTTTAGATTGATTTTTGTGCAAAATAAGTTTGGAATGAATCCCTTAACATTTAAAGAGTTAATAATTATCGTAATGTTTGGAATACTAGTATTAATTGGGATTGTAATTCCTGATTTAGGAGTTTCTAGGCTTCAAATGGTAGGGAGTATTTTTTTAAAATCCATAATTATTTTAATAATATTTTCATTTTTATTAATTAGATTTAACATTTCCCAAGATATTACCTATATATATCTAAACCTTAAAAAGAAATTTTTGTAGAAATATACTCAATGACTGTTATTAATGTTAGTAGTGGAAAAGAAAATATGGGATTCTGATTTTTTTGGTTTTCCAATTGGGGAATGTACTATTCAAAGCGATTTTAAAGAAACTGAATTAGATTTTATTAAAAAAAAGTTTAAACTTGTTTATTTGTATAGTCAAAAATCAATAGAAAATGCTAATTTTCAACATACATCTACTAGGTTTGAATTTTTAAGAGAGATTTCAAAATCTGAGATTAT
Organism: Leadbetterella sp.; assembly: GCA_036781325.1. Taxonomy (GTDB): domain Bacteria; phylum Bacteroidota; class Bacteroidia; order Cytophagales; family Spirosomataceae; genus Leadbetterella. The sequence goes on from DAIQBE010000044.1 coordinate 8,906, forward strand.
TACCTCTTCAGTAGAAATTAGAAAAGTTGGTAAAAGTTTTGAAGAAATACAAATGCTTAAAAATTTGGCTTTAATAAGTGGCGAATTTTCTAGATTTAAAACAGATTTAAACTTTAAGAATGGGGAATTCGTAAATCTATATCATGAATGGATTTTGAAATCAGTTAAGAATTATCAAGAAATAAGTACTTTTGGTTATTATCAAAATAATGAAATTTTAGGATTTATTACATTAGAAAGAAAAGATTCCGTTTATTCTATCGGTCTTTTAGGAGTAGCCCAAAATCAAAGAGGAAAAGGAATTGGTCAAGCATTGGTAAATCAGTGTATTTATGAAACTCAGAAATGTGGAATAGAAAAACTTCTTGTAGTTACACAAGGTGAAAATCAAGCTGCAATATCTTTATACGAAAAATTAAAATTTAAAAGAATAAACTTTACTTATATTTATCATTTATGGAATACTTAATTCCTTTTAATAGGCCATATTTGTCTGGACAAGAGAAATTGTTGATAAATGAAGTTTTAGATAATAGAATTTTGTCAGGAAATGGACCTTTCACTAAAAAGTGCCAAGGATTTTTCGAAAACAAATATGGTTTTGGAAAATGTCTTCTTACCACATCTTGTACCGATGCATTAGAAATGGCTTCCATTCTGATAGACATTAAGGCAGGGGATGAGGTAATTATTCCTTCTTATACTTTTGTGAGTTCAGCAAATCCTTTTTTACTTAGAGGTGCAAAAATAAGGTTTGTAGATAGCAAAAGTGATCATCCAGGGATGGATGAAGATAAAATTGAAGAATTAATCAATGAAAATACCAAAGCAATTGTAGTTGTTCATTACGCGGGGATGGCTTGCGAGATGGAAAAGATAATGGAGATTGCTTTAAAATATAATTTATATGTTGTAGAAGATGCCGCTCAGGCAGTAGATAACTATTTTGAATATTCAAATTCAGAAAAAAAATATTTGGGCTCTTTTGGGCATCTTGCGGCATTTTCTTTTCATGAAACCAAAAATGTTTCTTCTGGGGAAGGTGGAATGTTAGTTGTAAATGATAATAAACTTGTTGAAAGGGCTGAAATAATTTGGGAAAAAGGTACAAATAGAAATGCATTTTTTAAGGGTTTAGTAGATAAATATAACTGGGTGGATATAGGATCTTCATTTTTGCCATCTGAATTAATTGCAGCATTACTGTATTCCCAATTAAATGTTATTGACTTCATTCAACAAAAAAGAAAGGATATTTGGAATCAATATTATAAGGGGTTAAAAGATTGGGCTTTAAAAAGTGATATAGTTTTACCTTTTGTTCCCCCATCTTCAGGAAATAATGCACATATGTTTTATTTGGTTTTAAAATCTGTAGAAGAAAGAGATAATTTAATTCAAAAATTAAGAAACCATAGAATTTTATCAGTATTTCATTATCTGAGTTTACATAAAAGTCCTTTCTTTTTAAGTAAACATGATGGTAGAGTTTTGGAAAATGCTGACAGATATTCTGACTGTTTATTAAGATTACCTCTATTTGTAGATTTAACAGAGGAAAATTTGAATACCATTATTAACATTATCAAAAGTTGAAGACTATTTTTCATTTTTTACTGTCAGAAAAAATTGTTGCAGATGTTATCGGAAATTTTGAAGAGACAGAATCTAATAACTATTTTATTTTTTTTGACGATATTTCTAATAGAAAAGTAAAATTTCCAAAAACAAAAAATGATATTTTGGTTTTAAATTATTTGAATTCTGGAATTAATGATTTAATTGAAAAATTGCAACCAGATTTATTATTATTACATTCAATAAGTTTCAAATTTGCAAAGGTAGCATTAGAAATCAAATCAAATTTAAAAATAGGATGGTTTCCTTGGGGGTATGATATTTACTCCCTACCAAAAATTAGATTGACGTTGTATGGTAAAAAAACTTTGAATTACTTAAATGATCAAAACCCTTTTTTTTATATTAAAAACAAGATAATTGAATATTGTTTTGATTATTTGCCAGATTCAATTTTAAAAAAAATGAATCTTGAATACTTTAGGGAAACACTTTTGTTACACCATAAGATTACCTATTTCATATCATATATAGAAGAAGATTTTCATTTGTTTTCAAAGTATTATCCTAATGCTATGAAATTTATTTTTTCTCCTTTTTTGACCTTAAACCAATATTTAGGGAATATTGAGCAGCCTGAACTTTATATTAATACAGGTAATATATTAATTGGGAATTCAGCATCTTTAGAATCAAATTATTTTGATGTGATAGAAGACTTAAAAGTAAATAAATCTAAATTTTATAAAGCCTTTTTTGTTTTAAACTACGGGGAAACTTTTAAAAACTTCAAAAAAGACATTCAAATTGAAATTAATAAAGAGTTATCAGAAAAAGCTGACTGTATAACTGAGTTTATGGATTTAAAAACGTATGTAGAGTTTTTAAAAAGTTGCAATACTGCAGTGTTTTTACATTACAGGCAACAAGCAATGGGAAACATTATTACTTTGATTTATTTAGGAGCTAGAGTCTATCTGTCTAAGCATAATCCAATACTCCATTTTTTTAATTCTAAAGGTATTAAAATTAATATTTTTGAAAATGAATTTGAAGAATTTGGGACTTCGGATTTATCTAATGAAGAAAAAGAAGCTAATAGAACTAATATAAACAAAATATTCTCTTTTCAGAATTCCGGTCACATTTATACAAATGTTTTGGCTCTTTAATAGATTTAATGATAATAAATGCTAATGAACTTTGGCTTTTTTATGAAATTTAAAATTATTACATTATCCACTTTTTCCAAAATTCTGGATCGTGTTTTTCCCAAGCATGAACGCCGAATGGGAGTTTATGATTGGTAATTTCAAAAGATTT
>DAIQBE010000045.1:0-11596 GCA_036781325.1 Leadbetterella sp.
TAACTATACTAAAACAATGGAACCAACAACTGAAATAAACACAAAAGAATTTGGCACAAAAACCAAAGCTGAGGCATTCGGCAGAATAATTTCACATACGGCCTATCATGCCGGGCAAATGGCAATTATCAATAAATATGGAAACATTTAAACCTACAAAATGAACAAAAAAAAATTTCTATTAATTAGCTTAGTAATTTCGAGTTCGAGTTTCGCCCAAACCGTAAAAAACATAGGCTCAATGACTGAAATGGGCAAAGAAAATTTTGCACCACACATAAAACTGGACACAATCACCAATAAAAAACACCTTTTTGGCATGGGGCCATATGGCCGCATGCAAGGAGAAATTAGCGTTTTTGACGGAAAACCATTTTACAGTTCTGTTGATGAAAAAAACAGAGGAATTGTTTCAGCAAATTGGGAAATTGAATCTCCATTTTTTGTATATGCTAACGTCGAAAAATGGGCAGAATACGAAGTTTCTGCCGAATTCCACTCATTGGATGACATTCAAAAAGTAATTGCCGAAACAGCACAATCAAAAGGTGTTGGCCTCAAAAAACCTTTTCCTTTTAGAATTAAAGGCAATTTTGACTTCATGACTACCCACATAGTTATGCCACGCAGTAAAGAAATCAAAGGCTTTCAAGAAGGAAAAAAGCAAACAGATTATGACTTAGAAAATCAGGAAGGTGAACTTTTGGGGTTTTATTCTGAAAACCATAAAGGCATTTATACCCACAAAGACAGCTATATCCATGTTCATTTTTTGAGCGAAGATGTTTCAACTATGGGCCATTTGGATAAAATAAAGGTTCAAAAAAAGACATTGAAAATATTATTTCCTTTGGCAGAAACCAAGAAAGTAAGCGTAATCGACACCGATTTTTCAAAAGGCAGATTGGGGAATATTCAACAAATAAGTTTGGAGGATGTCCAAAAACTTCACGGACATCTTTGCGATGGGCTCATTGAAGGCTATTTGGCTCTCAACTTGGCTTTAGAAAGTTTATATCCCAACCAAGCATTCGACCGCACCAACACCCGAATCGTGAGCAAATCATCTCCATGTTTGACAGACGCGGCCATTTATTTGTCGGGCGGAAGATACCAATTCAATACATTTTATGTCGAAAACAACATGGAAGGCATGTACTTGGTTCAAAGAATTGACAACCAAAAAACCGTTTTAGTAAAGAGGAAAACTGGGGTAAAACCTGCAATTATTGACCAAATGGGAGCGAAAGCAAGTATTGGAGAATTGACAGCCTGTGAGCTTGATTCTTTGAAAAACCAAGAAGACGCTTACTCCACTAAACTTCTCCAATCCAATCCTTTAGAATTATTTGAATTACAAGAAATAAAAAATTTCCAATGGAAGTCGCCTCTAAAAAAGCAATTTATAAAAACAGATATTGTGAATAAAAATATGATTAAATGTAAATGAGGGGTAAAAAAAGCTTTTTAGAATTATAAATCTCAAAAATATGACATTACCCTCTCAATTCAACGTATTTTCTAAAGACCTAAAAGAAGAAATATTGAAAAATGCGATTCCCAAAACTATTTCTAAAGGGGTTGAAATAGTACATGAAGGGCAATTTATTCAAGCAATTCCTATTGTTTTGAAAGGACTTTTAAAAGTAATTACTCGTCACGATGACCGTGAGTTTTTATTGTATTATATTCAGCCTAACGAAAGTTGTATCATGTCATTTTATAGTATTTTGAATGAAGAAGGAAGTAAAATAATAGCACAAACAGAAACTGAAACTGAGCTATTGTTGTTGCCCTCCACATTAGTTCGATCTTGGCTCAAACGATTTCCAGAGTTTAGCATTTTTTTCCTTCAATTAAACAATTTACGATATGTAGAGCTTCTTCAAACCATCAACGAAGTGTTATTTGAAAATTTGGACAAAAGAATACTACGTTTTTTACATGAGAAAGCCCAACAAAATAATAACTCATTTATAAAAATTCGCCACCGTGAAATTGCAGATGCGATGGGAACCACTCGAGAAGTAATAAGTCGAGTAACCAAAAAATTAGAGCACGAAAAACTCATTGAACAATTTTCTGATGGAATTGAAGTTAGGTTGTAACACATGTTACTGTTTAATTAAAAATGATTGCCGACATTTGAACCATGAAATCGAAATCCATAAAAATTATAGGTGTATGTTTTCTCTGTTTAATTATTTTTACGGGTATCTATTTCATTATTGAATTTTTTAAACATTAAAATTATAATCACTATGAAATCAAACATGGGTAGTATGGATCGTAGCGTTCGAATCGGAATAGCTTTATTAGCTGTTGTACTTTATTTTACTGATATTCTTACTGGCACGCTAGGAATAGTGGCATTAATTGTAGCTGGTGTTTTCTTACTTACAAGTGTGATTAGTTTTTGCCCTCTTTATGCTATTTTTGGAATTACAACCGCTTCGGTTAAAAAGTAGAATTTACAAATAGTAGGAATACAACTTCGTTCCATTGGAGACATTTTCATTGGAACGCTTTTTTTGTTAGTTAAATAAATAATATCCATTTTTTTTATTCAATTAATATCTGCACCTAAACATGTTATCTATTAATTTCAATCCTTAATTTTCTAATTCTAGGCTATAAAAAAGAAGTAATAAAACCTTATATCAAATTAAATTACTTTTTATTAAATTATCTACTTTGCATACCTAAAATACTGTTCAGTAAGTCTTCTGAGTTTAATTAGTTCAAATCTAGATCACTTTTAAATTTTGAAAAGGTCCTAGAAATTTTAACAACAAATTTAAAATTTAAATAGAGGAATTATTTAATTTCTGAAATAGGTTTTATACTATTATTTCTAGGTTTGTAACAAATATCACTTAAGGTATGTAGCATTCTCATTAATTTTGTAAAGTAAATATTCAATTCAACCGTATGTTAACAACTAATTCAAAAGAAAATACCCAAAAACTAGCTTCCATGCTAACTTTATTGAATGTGATGATAATTCTAATTAATATTCTTATACTTGGAATAGCATACTTATATTTTTTCGACGAGCAAGAATTTAATTTTTCCCAAGAAATACCAGAGAAAAAAGAAACCATAAAAACAGATACTAATTTTGTCCAACTATGGTATGCTCCCGCTGAATGGCGAATGATGAAACTGGATGCCGAGCAACAAAAATTAGTAAAATATGGCAAAGATCTTATAGCCCATACTTCCGAATATTTAGGACCCAAAGGCAGCGTTAAGCAAATTTCAAATGGGATGAATTGCCAAAACTGTCATTTAAATGCCGGAACTCAACCCTGGGGAAATAATTATTTTGCAGTACAAGCCAATTATCCCAAATTTAGAGAGCGTTCAGGCTCGGTTGAAAATCAAATAAAACGAGTAAACGATTGTTTTGAAAGAAGCTTAAACGGAAAAGCCCTTGATTCTACAAATCGTGAAATGAAGGCCATTTTGGCTTATATCAAATGGGTAGGCTCGGATGTCCCCAAGAAAACCACACCGCGAGGAGCTGGAATTTATAAATTAAAAGGCCTAAAACGAGCAAGCGACCCCGAAAAGGGAAGAGTGGTGTATGAGCAAAAATGCCAATCATGCCACCAAGCCAAGGGCGAGGGAGTAGTAGCGGCAAATGGAAAAAGTTATACCTATCCCCCACTTTGGGGCAATAACAGCTATAATATGGGTGCTGGCTTGTTTCGAATTTCTAATTTTGCTGGATATGTAAAATACAATATGCCATTAGGAGTTACCTTTGAAAAACCCCAATTGAGCGACGAACAAGCATGGGATTTGGCCGCTTTTGTTAATTCTCAGCCCCGCCCTACGAAAGATCTAAGCAAAGATTGGCCCAATATAGCGGGTAAACCTTTCGATCATCCTTTTGGCCCTTACGCAGATCCTTTTTCAGAAAAACAACATAAATATGGGCCTTACAAACCCATAAAAGATTGGAAGGAAAAAAATAATAATCTAAAAGTCAAGAAACTTTTATTAACGAAACTATGAAAAAAGTCCTATTTAAATTATCAATTTTTACTTTACTTTTTGTACAAATTTTCTATGTTCAAGCCCAAGAAAAAGAGCATAAAATTGTATTTCATTTGGCTTCCAGTGATACCTTGGTACATAAAGCGCTGGTAAAACAAATCGCTAATGTGTTAGATTTTTGGAAAACAGCCAAAATAGAAGTGGTGGTTCATAACAATGGTATAGGTTTCATGAAAAAAGAAGAAACCAAAACAGCCAAAGAAATTCACCAACTTACTGAAAAAGGTGTAGTGTTTGCGGTTTGTGAAAACACAATGAAACAACGAAAATTAGAAAAATTTCAAATTTTGACTTCTGCCACATTCGTACCTGTGGGCATTGCCGAAATTGTGCTGAAAGAAGAAGAGGGATGGTCGTACATAAAAGCGGGTTTTTAAAAAATTACAAAAATGCAATCAAGAAGAAATTTCTTACAAAAAAGTTTACTAGCATCTGTCGCTGTTAGTAGTCCAATTACGATACTAGGAAAAAATCAAGAAGAAAATACGGTATCAGGAAGGCCAGATTTAGAATCTGAAAATAAAAACGGAACCATCACTTTTCTTCAAACTACTGATGTGCATTGTCAACTTCACGCCCATGATGAATTATTTTGGGAAAACAATAAGCTGACTTTCCGCAAAACGGGCGGTTATGCTCATTTAGCTACTGCTTTGGATGTTTTAAAAAAAGAAAACCCGGAAAACACCATCACCATTGACACTGGCGACATGTTTCAAGGGAGTTTGCTTTCAGTAAAAACTACTGGACAAGCTTTCGTTCCTTTACTAAATGCCCTCCATTATGATTTGTATTTGCCAGGTAACTGGGAGGTGGTTTATAACAAAAAAAACATGCAAAAACTCATGGGCGGCTTACTTGCTCCAAAGGTTTGTGCCAATATGTATCACGATTTAGGCGATGATAAAAAAGGAGAGTTAATTTTTCAACCTTACCAAATTGTTCATCGTTTAGGAGTAAAAATCGGCTTTTTGGGTTATACCGACCATCTCGTGCCAATTCGCCAGTCGCCACTTTACAGCAAAGGAATAATATATACAAAACCAGAAGAAAACCTAAAACAATACGTTGAAATATTGAAGGAGCAAGAACAATGCGATTTCGTAATTATTCTTTCACATCTTGGACTTTCACAACAAATTGCTCTCGGAAATAACCCCGATTGCAAAGGGGTAGACTATATTTTTGGAGCAGATACCCACGAGAGAGTACGTAAACCCATTCAAGCCGAATATACAAAAATCGTAGAACCAGGGGCTTTTGGGTCATTCGTTGGAAGACTGGATTTAAAAGTTGAAAATGGGAAAATTAAAGGTGAAAAATACGAACTTATCGAAGTAAATCCCCAGAAATTTCCTGCAAAAAAAGAAATTTCAGCTATAATTGAACAAATAGAAAAGCCATTTAAAGAAGACATCAATAAAGTATTGGGGTACAGTACCGTACCGCTTTACCGAAATTTTGTAGTAGAAAACACCATCGACACAATGATTGTGGATGCCCTCAAATGGAGAGTCAATGCCGATGTAGTACTTTCAAATGGTTTCCGTTTTTGCCCGCCCCGCACCGCAGGAAAAGATGGAAAAGTTGCAATTACAGAAGGGTATCTATTTGATATGCTGCCCGTTGATTCTACCATCCGAACCGCCAAGGCAACTGGTCAGCAAATCATGGACTGGCTCGAAAAAGAGCTTCAAAATGTATTTGCACAAGACGCTTCAAAACGTTTTGGAGGATGGTTGATACGCTTTAAAGGAATGCAAGTGGATTTTAAAGCTTTTGAAAGAGTTGGACATCGTGTACAAAAAGTTACGATTGCCGACCAAGCACTTGATTTAACCAAAAGCTATGTTTTGTGTGCATGTGAACGTGACGGAGATCCTGACGACATGCTTTGCCGCATGAAAGGTGTAAAAGAAAGCAAAAATACGGCTTTTACTCTGCACAGCATGATGAAAGAATATTTACAAAAATTCTCACCAGTTACACCTACTTTAAGGCACGATGCTAAGATTTTAGATGGTCCACAAGATTTATTAAGTCAAGTTTCGGGAGTAGATTATCAATTTGTTTAAAAAATCTTTCGAATACAACAACCAATTATTTTAGTGAATTAGCACAAAGTATTCAATGAGGTGAAACTTGTTGAATACTTTTTTTTTGCAGCATTCGGGTAAAGAATAAAAAAAAATATAAATATTTTTTCTATGTAACATATGTCACGAATTTAAAATCTTGTCAATAATACTTTTGTACCCATAATAGTATCAATTAATGAGAGGAATCAATTTTTATTATGTATTTTGGTCATTTTTTATTTGCATAAATTTTGCAAATGCCCAAGGTATTCATGCTCATCATGAGGTAGAGAAAGATACAAATACAATCAATTATTTTTTTGCTAAAGGACGATTTTATGGTCATACTCGTTCCTATCTATCGGGAACAATCAATAAAGAAGATTTAACTGACTATTATGCCTGGGGAATTGGTGCAGGTATTGGCTATGAAACCCCAAAAATTTTAAAACATTTTCAGGTAGGAATGAGTGGTTTTTTTATGTTTAATCTAAAATCTTCTGATTTATCAAAGGCTGACCCAAAAACAAACCAAGTAAATCGTTATGAAATTGGATTATTTGATATTGAACGTCCAAATGACCACGAAGATTTAGACCGTCTCGAAGAATTATTCTTAAAGATTCACGTAGGAAAAAAGTCTATTTTAACAATTGGGCGACAAATTCCACAAACACCTTTTATAAATCCCCAAGATGGTCGAATGCGTCCAACACTCATAGAAGCTGCCGCATTGGAAGTAAAGGAATGGAAAAATCTAAGCTTTCATGGCGAGTATATTTGGCGAATCTCACCACGCTCAACAGTGAGATGGTTTGATATTGGCGAAAGCATAGGGATTTATCCAGTCGGAGTTGATATCAATGGAAAACCTTCACAGTATAAAAATAATGTTGAGTCGGCCGGTGTTGGAATAATTGGTTCAACCTATCAGAAAAAACAAGTGAATATTCAGTTTTGGGATACCTATATCGATAATATACTAAATACCACTCAACTAAAAATTGAATGGAAATCAAAGTCAATTGCAAGTAAAAACTGGTTTATAGGCGGGCAATATATTCAACAAAAAGCCATAGGAAATGGCGGAAATGAAGACCCAACAAAAGCATATACCCAAATAAATAGCGGAGCAAAAGTGTTTTCTGGACGAGTTGGACAACAAACTGTCAAATTTGATTGGTTTTTGAATGCCACTCGAATAACTTCAGAAGGGCGATATTTAATGCCACGAGAATGGGGTCGTGAACCTTTTTATACATTTATGCCACGGGAGAGAAACGAAGGTTTTGGTGATATAAAATCAACTACAATTAATACATTTTTCAAGCCTGATAAACATATTAAAATTGAGTTAAGTGGCGGCCTATTTTCTTTACCAGAAGTAACGAACTTCTCATTGAATAAATATGGTATGCCTTCTTATTCACAAATTAACTTAGGAATTACTTATCAATTTGACCATTATTTGAAAGGTCTAAATGCACTATTATTGGTTGTTCGAAAAGATGATTTTGGTGAAATTTCCCAAAATGACCGTTTCGTGTTCAACAAAGTAGACATGACACATTTAAACTTAATTATTAATTATCATTATTAAACAAAATCGTATGAAACAAATTTTTGAATTCATTGTTCAACCTTGGCCATGGTATGTAGCAGGCCCACTTATTGGACTTACTGTACCTACACTTTTATTAATTGGCAATAAATCTTTCGGCATTTCATCCTCACTTCGCCACATTTGTGCAGCCTGTTTTCCTGCCGACATTACTTTTTTCAAGTATGATTGGAAAAGGGAAATTTGGAACTTGATTTTTGTATTAGGCGTATTTTTTGGTGGAGTTGTAGCCACCAATTTCTTAGAAAATCCTAATACAATTGTTATTTCGGAGGCAACAATTTCTGATTTAAAAGCAATGGGAATTCAAGATTTTTCAGGTTTAATGCCTGCCGATTTATTTTCAGTGGAAACCTTATTTTCAATAAAAGGGCTTATTTTCTTTGTTTTTGGTGGCTTTTTAGTTGGTTTCGGTACACGTTATGCTGGAGGTTGTACATCTGGTCATGCTATTATGGGGCTTTCAAACTTACAACTTCCATCGCTAATCGCAACTTGTTGTTTTATGATAGGTGGTTTCGTTATGACTCATTTACTGATGCCACTCATCTTCAAATTATTTTAAAATAAAAAAAACAATGAAAAATATAGAAAATAAAGTAGAACTAGGGCAAGACGAGCAACCCTTTGTGTGTGAAGCTCCCAACGATATGAAGGTTAAAGAAAGCTGGACCGATAATATTAAATATTTAATCGTTGGTATCCTTTTTGGAATTGTGTTTGTTAAAGCCGAAATTATCTCTTGGTTTCGGATCCAAGAAATGTTCCGTTTACAAAGTTTCCACATGTATGGGGTTATTGGTAGTGCGGTTGTGGTTGGAATGATTTCGGTATTTCTAATTAAAAAGTTTAATATCAAAACAATAGCAGGCGAAACAGTAGATTTTCACCCAAAGAAATTTCAAAAAGGACAGATTTATGGTGGTTTGATTTTTGGTTTAGGTTGGGCTATCACGGGTGCTTGTCCAGGACCACTTTTCGCACAAATTGGTAGTGGCTATTTGGTAGTAATTGCCACGCTGCTAAGCGCTGTTGCAGGAACTTGGGTTTATGGTTTATTTAAAGATAAACTACCAAACTAATTAAAAATAGTTTTTAAAACGTATTTGTTTTTGAAGAAATCGATTCTAATTTATACTAATGAATAAAAAAATAGGCATTTATATATTTTTTTGAATGAAAATATAGGTCGACTAAAAATAAAAATGAAATATTTATCAGCCTTTTACTTTGCTCCTAGCTGCAGTTTTTGTTACCTTGATTACTTTAAAAATGAAAAAGGTAAACTAAACATTGAATTTAGATCATTTAAAATAGAGCCCAAGCATTTATTTTCTATAAGTAATATTCAAGCGTATTTCATGGAAAATTCAGGGCTATAAACCGAAAATAATTATGAAAAAAAACCTTGATAATTGGAAATTATGGCTAATTGTAAGTCTTACCCTTGGTCTTGCCCCGTTTGTTCCAGAACCACATATAGTAGGTAAAGTTCGCTGGATAATGGGCGGAGCTATAGGAATGAAAGCACTAGATTGGTTTGATTTTATGCAACATGGATTCCCTTTCTTTTTTTTAGTAAGAGCCTTGGTAATCAATTTTATACTTAATAAAAACAGTCAAAAATAGCATAGTTTCTCTCGGTTTTTTTGCAGATTAAAGAAACAAAAAAAATCTAACTACTCAGGAATAATTTTCATTAATTTACACTGATTTATTTTATTCGCCCATAATGTTTAGTAAAATGTTTGCCATAAAACATCAAATGTATCTAACCTGATTATTGTCATTTTTACTGAATAAGAAAACCTCCAAATTTGTACTATTAATTTTGATAAAATTTAGTCAAATGAAACAGTTTTGGTAAAAAAAATGCCCTGGAGATAATATGATAAGCTAAAAATTGAAAATATTACCTTTAGGACATTTAATTTTAAAATAACAAAAAATGAAAATAGAACAAATTTATACGGGTTGCTTGGCACACGCCGCCTATTATTTTGAATGCAATGGCGAAGTTGCAATTTTTGACCCACTCAGAGAAGTGCAGCCATATATTAATAGAGCCGAAAAAGATAATGCTAAAATCAAATACGTATTTGAAACTCATTTTCATGCCGATTTTGTGAGTGGCCATTTGGATTTAGCAGAAAAAACAGGGGCGATAATTGTATATGGACCTACAGCAAAACCCGCTTTTGATGCAACAATCGCCGTTGATAATCAAATATTTAAGGTAGGAAATTGTAAAGTTAAAGCAATTCATACCCCAGGGCATACCATGGAAAGTACTACTTATCTTTTGATTGATGAAAATGGGAAAGAACATGGATTGATAACCGGCGATACTCTTTTTATAGGCGATGTAGGAAGACCCGATTTGGCTCAACATGTTATTGCTGAGTTAACTGAAGAAAAATTGGCAGGTCATTTGTTTGACTCGCTGAGATACAAAATAATGCCTTTGTCGGATAATTTAATTGTTTATCCAAATCATGGAGCAGGCAGTGCCTGTGGAAAAATGATGAGCAAAGAAACAACAGATACTTTGGGAAATCAGAAGCTATTTAATTATGCCTTACGCAAAGATATGAGCAAAGAAGAGTTTATCAAAGCCGTTTTGACGGGACTCTCTGCACCTCCTGCCTATTTTCCAAAAAATGTTTTGATGAACATAAAAGGTTATGAAAGTATTGATAAGGTAATAGAAAGAGGAGAAAAAGCACTTACTCCAATAGAATTTGAATTTGTAGCTAATGAAACATCCGCATTGATTTTAGATAGCCGTCAGACAGACGACTTTGCAGCTGGATTTATCCCTAACAGTATTAATATTGGTTTAGATAGTAATTTTGCAATGTGGGTAGGTGAATTAATTTCCGATATTAAACAAGAAATTTTGCTCGTGACGGACGAAGGTAAAGAAGAAGAGACCATTACACGCTTAGCCAGAGTTGGATACGATCATGCTATTGGATTTTTGAAAGGTGGCTTTGCATCATGGAAATCGGCAGGCAAAGATTATAATACTGTGAATAGAATTTCGGCAATGGAATTTTCTAAAAGGTATGAAAACGAAAACCCTTTAGTTTTTGATGTTCGAAAAAAGAGCGAATATGAATCTGAACATATTCTAAACGCAGTAAACATCCCATTAAATTCGATAAATGAGCATTTGGCCGAGATACCAAAGGACAGGCCGTTTATTTTACATTGTGCAGGAGGCTACAGAAGTATGATAGCAGCATCTATTTTAAAGCAGAGAGGTTGGGATAATTTTGTGGATGTAAAAGGCGGCTTTGTAGCTATTTCTAATACAGCTGTTCCTAAAACTGAATATATTTGCCCAACTACGCTACTATAATGGAATTTCTGATATTTTAAAAGCTAGTTATTCTCAAAAGTTTAGTAGATCTTATTAAATAAGTGTAGCTTATTTTATTTTAAAATCATGAATTCAACCATTTAATCTATAGGAATTTATAAAATTTCAATAGAATAAAGGCGTTTTCTAGTTCATTTGTCTAAATAGAATTCTATCATTTTATTTCTTGGTAGGAGTTATCTCGAACAAAAGAAGAATTCAGCTATATCTTGTTTCTAATACTATTAAAAAGTGTATAATTAAAAGCTGAGGTAAACATTAACTCAATGAATACATTCAGCCTAGTTCAAAAAAAGCCAATTTGAATTCTTCTAAATCATTTCTTTCCAGCTTTAATGCAAATGAGATTTGAATTAAAAATACTGAATGCAATCACAATTTGAAATAAAATTGAAAGTTTGAATTTGGTAAAACATAACTATTTATAAATATTAATACTATTGTTTA
>DAIQBE010000046.1:0-11588 GCA_036781325.1 Leadbetterella sp.
ATTGGGAAACCTTGCCCGATCTAAGTCAAGAATCATTAAAAAAGAAAATTTCAAAAAACTCAAACGTACTTTTTCAGCTACCTGCCTATAAAGATTTAGCAAGTTCATTGCAATTTGGGCCTAAAACCACAAATGATGCAATTGCCCTGACTAATGATTCAAAGAAAGCAGATTATACTTTAATTGGAATCTTAAAAGAAAATGAGATAAACTATGCTTGGATAAAAACAGAAATGATAGGTTCAAAAGCTAAAAGTATTACTCCTGCTTCCACTGATTTTTTTAAAGTTTCGGAGCAAATTTCTAATTCAATTACTGAATTTGCTATTCGATTAGGAAAAATAAACGCTTGGGCCAACTTACCATCTCCAACCCAAGAAGAAGGCTCCTTTCCCTACTCATTGGCTTTATTAAGTAAAAAAGATAATAAAATTATTGAAGCTTCAACGACTCTTTATGGAGGAGATGCTATAGGCCTAATTTTGAAAGCTGATTCTAATGCCCTCGAGAATTGGGATGGAGTAAAAAGATTTTGTTATGTATTTGCCATAGACATGAAAGGCAAAACAACACTTTTATATCCTCCAAAAAATTTAGGAAATGAATTAATGCCAAAAAGAAACAAACCTTTTCGATTAGTTGAGAATTTAGGTGTTAGATCCTATACAATAGGCGAACCTTTTGGATTAGATACCTATTATTTATTGACTTCTGAAGTTCAAATTCAAGACCTGACTGTTTTTGAAGCCGATGGCGTTAAAAACCGATCTGCTACTTTCAAATCAAATCCATTAGCTTCTTTGTTAGAAAACGTCGGAACAAAATCTCGAGGTATTGAGGAATCAATTCCTACCAATTGGTCAATACAAAAATTAATGATAACTAGCGAGGCAAAATGAAAAAATTAAAATTTGGAAAACTTTTTATAAGCATCTTTTTCCTATGTTCAGTAGCTTCTATAGCTCAAGATTTTGAAATAAATTATGACTTAATCAGCCAGAAAACCAACGTAATAAATTTAAAAAACACAAAAGACACGCTACATAAAAAAGAATTTAAAATAAAACCTGGGTCAAACATTAAATTTAAAATCACCAACTTTAATCCAGAAGCCTTAGAGTTAGAAAGGATTTCGAAAAAATCTTTTGTGATAGATACCTTGCTAATGACTTCCAACCAAAATGCAATCTTTTCTTTTTTACAAAACAAAATGGTGGCCCCAAGTCTGGGTAAAGAATTTGCAGGGGTGTTAGAGGGCATAACTAAAAGTAGAGGCCAATTTGCTAGCCCATTAAAAACAAATAAATTGCTTATCAACAAAGAAGAACTTTCTAATATTCCAGATTATAGTTTTGATGATTTAACTATTTTGATGAATTCCAGATTTCAGGCATTTGCAAAAATAAAAGAAGTGGATTCTGACTTGAAAAAGTTGCGTTTAGAATTCAACAGCACAGAAGAAAACATAAAAGCGAGTGCAACAAAAGCTATAGATTTTTTAGATGTTGAAACCAAAAAACTTTTTAAAAGTGATAAAAACCAAACAGAAATTTTAGAAAGGTTAAAACAGATAGCCAGTGAAAATGCCCTTATGATAGAATTGGCCTCAGAAGCCCTAAATACTGCATTTAAAAAAGAGGGTGGATTGAAAACTAGATCGGCTGATTCGGAATTTATCCAAAAAATAGAAACAAAAAACTTCGAGTCTTTTCAGCAGGCAGCAAAAGAATTGAGTCAAGAAAAAATAATTCAGGAATTATTGAATTTCTATCAGGACTATAGAATAATCTTAGAAAAAAAATATTCTTACACGTTTGCAACAACTGCAAATTATAACTCAGATTTGTTAAACATTAATTTCTATAAAATAAATACCAGTACTGTAGAAAATAAAAATCAGAGAGAGTTCTTAAAATCTGAAACGTTTAAATTCAAAATTAACGAATTGAAAATAGCAACCTATGCGGGCATTATGTTTGTTAATTATTTTGAAAACCCGCAAAGCTATGGTACATACAACGGAAAAATTACAGCAACAGAAATGGACATCATCACTCCAGTGATCACCACCATGCTAAATTTTGGTTCCACTAGCAGTGCTCCTGTTAAAATTGGAGGAAATCTAGGAATTGGAGTAGCAGTAAACGAAAAAAAATCTATAAATTTTTTCCTAGGACCAAGCATTTCTTTAGGCAGAACTAATCTAATTAATCTGAATTTTGGACTCTCCACTTCAAGACTTACTAGACTAAGTGAGGGCTTAAAAGTTGGTGATAGCTATGCTGTCAAGATTCCGACCATCGACAGATATGAGTTAGGCTTATATTTTGGATTAACTTTTAATCTTGCTTCAATAAAAAAATAAACCACTTTTTATAACAAGGTAAAGAAGTTATTAACACCTATTAGCTTTCATTAAATTCTATTAAAGAAATTTGAAATTAAACGATATTTTTTGCATAAATTGATACCAAAATTAATTTTATATGAATAAAAGGCATTTTCTAAAGACCATCGGGCTTTCAGCTCTTTCCATTCCAATTTATAGCAAATCTTTTTCTGAAAAAATTAAAGAAGCTAAAAATGTAGATCCAGATATTTTGGCAGAAGATGAATCTTTCTGGTTACAAATTAGAAAAGAATATGAGCTTAATCCTGCTTTCATCAATCTTGAAAATGGTTATTATTGCATTACTCCCACCCCAATAAAAAAAGCATTTTTTAAAAATGTGGAAGAAGTAAATTTGCTAGGTTCCTACTATATGCGAAATAGACGTTTCGAAGATAATGCAGTGGTAAGGGAAAAGTTAAGTCAAGTAGCTGGTTGTTCAAAAGAAGAAATAGTGGTAACTCGAAATGCAACTGAAGCATTAGATACGGTTATCTCAGGCTATGATTGGAAAAAAGGCGATGAAGCAGTAATGGCAGAGCAAGATTATGGCTCTATGATTGAACATTTCGACTTGCAAAGTAAACGATATGGATTAGTTAAGAAAGTGGTTTCAGTGCCTAATCATCCAAAAGATGATGAAGAAATAGTGCGTTTATACGAAAATGCTATTACACCAAAAACCCGATTATTGATGGTTTGCCATATCATCAATATTACTGGACAGATTCTCCCCATAAAAAAGATATGTGATATGGCACATGCTAAAGGAGTGGATGTACTCGTGGATGGAGCGCATGCATTTGCTCATTTTGATTATAAAATCGAAGATTTGGGTTGTGATTATTACGGCACAAGTTTGCATAAATGGTTAAGCGCACCTCTTGGCGTTGGATTTCTCTATGTGAGAAAAGATAAAATAAAAAATCTTTGGCCAATTTTTGGTGATAACGGTTTCAAAGACGATGATATTAGAAAGTTAAATCATACAGGAACTCCAGCTGCACATACCGATATTAGTATTATAAATGCTATTGATTACTTAAATAAAATTGGAATCCAGAAAAAACAAGCTCGAATGAATTATATTCGAAAGTACTGGATGGATGCACTTAAAGAAACGCCAAATGTGGTAATAAATACACCTTTTGAACCCAATAGGGCCTGTGGAATTGGGAACATAGGCCTCAAAAATATGACATCTATAAAGATGGCCGAAAAACTTTTGTCTAATTATAAAATTTGGACTGTAGGAATAAACGGCCAAAATGTATTTGGATGTAGAATATCTCCTAATATTTATACCACTAAACAAGAATTGGATAGCTTTATTGTTGCAATTAAAGAGTTGGCCAAAACATAAAAAAACATTTAGCCTTATTTGTAAGTACCTGCATGTAATAATACTTTTACTTCAAATTCCAATTAAATTTTTACTTTTCTGTCTTTTACCTTTTTATTGTTTTTGAAATACATGTAAATTTAACCAAAAATCCGCACTAGAATTGTTTAAGAAACATTATTTGGCAAAATAGCCATGAGGCTTGATTGAAAAGATATCATAATATCTTTGAAAGAGACCAGAAATGGATATAAAGCCAAATAATATTGAAGTGCAAATTCTATTGCGTATTTTGGGTTTAACTTTCATTGTCAAGTAATTATTTTATAAATCACTTTTTCTACCTTAAATGATACAAATAAATCATAGCCTCAAACCTGAAGATTTAAATCAAAAATTGAAAAGTTTTTGGAAACTTTCTGGAGAAAAAATCCTTGCCATACAATCAGAATATGATGAAACAAATGGATCTCCCGTATTTACCAAAAACGGAAAATATACTACCAGAGGATGGACAGAATGGACACAAGGCTTTCAATATGGTTCAGCTATCCTACAATTTGACGCAACTAATGAGGAGCAATTCTTAGAAATTGGCAGAAAAAAGACCATAGAAAAAATGGCACCGCATGTTAGCCATATTGGCGTTCATGATCATGGTTTTAACAACGTAAGTACGTACGGAAATCTTCTGAGGTTAATGCAAGAAAAAAAAATTCCCCAGAATGAATGGGAACAAAATTTTTATGAAATTGCCCTAAAAATCTCAGGTGCTGTACAAGCAAATCGCTGGACAGACATTATAAATGATGGAGGATTTATACATTCATTTAATGGTGCTCACTCTTTATTTGTGGATACAATACGATCCTGTAGAGCAGTAATGATAAGCCACCAATTGGGACATATCTCACAAGGGGAAGGGGATATTAAAATAAATTTATTGGAAAGAGCCCTAAAACATATAGAAGCCACAGCCAACTATTCTGTTTTTTATGGCGAAGGCCGAGATATTTATGATGTATGGGGTCGCACGGCACATGAATGCATTTTTAATGTAAAAGATGGCAACTATCGATGTCCAAACTCGCAACAAGGATATACTGGCTTTAGCACTTGGACCCGCGGCTTGGCTTGGGCAATGTGCGGATTTGCAGAACAATTAGAGTTTTTAGAAACAGTTTCGGGTATAGAATTGGAAGTATTGGGAGGCAGAACGTATTTAAAAAACTTGATGATTAAAGCTGCTAAAGCTACTTGTGATTTTTATATTGAAAATACGCCAATTTGTGGAATTCCATATTGGGACACGGGTGCCCCAAATTTGCATAAAATGGGAGATTATTTAAACCAAAAAGCAAATCCTTTCAATGACTTTGAGCCTGTAGATAGCTCGGCGGCAGCTATTGGTGCACAAGGACTTTTACGATTAGGCAATTATTTACAAAAAGAAGGAGAAAGTGAAGCTGGAAAAACATATTGGCAATCCGGCCTTACCGTTTTGAATACTCTTTTCGAAGAACCTTACCTATCTACTAATGCCAATCATCAAGGGCTTTTACTGCATACTATTTATCATCAGCCGAATGGCTGGGATAATATACCAGAAGGAAGTAAAATTGCGTATGGTGAATCGTGCATGTGGGGCGATTATCATGCCAGAGAAGTGGCTCTTTATCTTCAAAAAATTATTGATAATCAATCTTATTATACTTATTTTAATTGTTTGCCTAAATAATTTCAAGCCCCAATGACTGGAAAATTTAAACCAAAGTATACCAGAATAGCCCAATTAAAAACAGCTTCTGATTTTGAAAAATATTTAAAAGAAAACGAAGTGAATCTGGGTTTTGATGAAGAATTATTACCCAAAGAAACTTCTCCATTTAACGAAATCATCAAATTAAAATCTGGAAAAACCATTGGCAATAGATTATCCATACTACCCATGGAAGGTTGGGATGGAACCACTGACGGTAAACCGACAGAGTTCACAATAAAACGATGGGAAAACTTTGCACATTCAGGAGCCAAGCTTTTATGGGGTTGTGAGGCTGTTGCAGTAAGATATGAAGGAAGAGCCAATCCAAAACAATTAGTAATAAACGAAGCCAATTTAGAAGATCTAAAAAATCTATATGAAATGGTAATTTCGAAACATCATCAGAAATTTGGAACCTCAGACGATTTGTTGGTTGGCCTACAACTAACACATTCAGGTAGATTTTGTAAACCCAATGACAATACAAAATTCGAATCCAGAATTGCCTATAATCACCCAAAATTGGATAAAAAATTCCATGTTAGTGAAGATAATCTACCTTTTACCGATGAGGAAATTGATGAATTGGTAAAAGATTTTGTAAAAGCAGCAGTTTTAGCCCAAAAAGCAGGTTATCATTTTGTGGATATCAAGCATTGCCATGGATATTTAGGCCATGAGTTTTTAAGCGCTATCCATCGGGATGGAAAATATGGTGGAAGTTTTGAAAATCGCACGCGCTTTTTAAGAAACATAGTTTCAGGAATTAGACAAAATGCCCCGGGCTTAGAGATTGGAGTACGATTGAGTGCCATTGATTTTGTTCCCTTCAAAAAAGGAGACGATGGAATTGGAACACCAGACTTAGCCGAAAACGAAACTTATCCTTATGCATTTGGAGCTGACCACTCGGGTTTAAAAATAGATTTAACCGAACCTAAACTATTCTTAAAACTCTTAGAAGAACTCGATATTCAGTTAGTTTGTATTACGGTTTCTAGTCCTTATTATAACCCTCACTTCACAAGACCCGCACTTTTCCCACCCTCAGACGGCTATCAGCCTCCCGAAGAGCCTTTAGTAGGTGTTGCTAGAATGCTGAATGTGGTGGCATCGTTAAAAAGAGAGTTTCCTGAGTTAATTATGGTGGGTTCGGGCTATTCCTATTTACAAGAGTGGCTGCCAAATGTAGCTCAATATATTTTAAGAAATAATATGGCCGATCTGGTAGGCTTTGGAAGAATGGTTTTGTCGTACCCTTATATGGCAGATGATATGCTAAACAATAGACCAATTGAAAGAAAATTGCTTTGCAGAACATTTTCAGATTGCACTACCGCCCCCAGAAATGGCCTAATATCAGGTTGCTATCCATTAGATCCAAAATATAAATCTTTACCAGAGTTTACTATTTTAAAAGAAATTAAAGATAAACTTTAGATTTAAACTTAGAATTTATATATGAAAAAAGTGGCATTTGTTACAGGGGGCACAAGGGGAATCGGCTTGGGAATTGCTTTAGAATTAGCAAAAGCCGGTTTCGATTTAGCAATAAATGGCATGAGAAAGGAAGAAATGGTAAGTGATGTTTTAACACAACTTAAATCATTTGGCTCAAAAGTAATCTATTGCCATGGGGATATAAGCTCTATCAGCGACCGAGAAAGTATGCTTAAAAATATCAAAAAAGAGTTTGGTATCATTAATATTCTAGTAAACAACGCAGGTGTTGCTCCAAAAGAAAGAAATGATCTATTAATAACCACAGCCGAAAGTTTCGATTATGTAGTCAATACTAATTTAAAAGGTACTTTTTTTCTTACCCAGGCCTTTGCCAATTGGATGATAGACCTAAAGATGGAAAACGATAGTTTTGAAGGAAAAATAATAAATATCACTTCCATCTCTGCCAGCGTAGCCTCAGTAAATCGAGGAGAATATTGTATTTCAAAAGCGGGCTTAGGAATGGTTACCCAATTATTTGCCGTGCGTTTAGGGGAATTTGATATTCCAGTGTATGAAATAAGGCCAGGAATTATAAAAACAGATATGACTGCTGGAGTAAAAGAAAAGTATGATAATCTACTATCAAAAGGATTATCCTTGCAATCTCGCTGGGGCATGCCTGAAGACATTGGAAAAGCGGTAAGTTCTTTAGCAAAAGGTGATTTTTTATACTCTACCGGGCAAGTATTTGTGGTTGATGGCGGAATAACGGTGGCAAGATTGTAAAAAATTAAAAAAGAGTTGAAAAGTAAGAGACTCTTTCCTAATGCCTTTCCTTCTTAAACTCTATTATTTCTTAAAAGGAAATAAAAACTAGAATTAAATCTTTGGAAATATTTTTCTTAAAGTACAATCAAGATAAACTTTTAACCTAAGTATTTATCAAGATTTAAAAAAAACTAATAATAATTGTATAATTTTCACATTGAAATATTAATGCCATGAGAGATATACATAGAAGAGACTTTATAAAAATGTCTTCTTTAGGAGTTTTAAGCCCTAAAGTTTTTTCATCAGAGAATTTAGGTAGTAAAGACCAAGTAAACTTTGTTTCAGATGGTCTTAATCTTTCCCCTTCAGCGTATTTAAAACTTCTGGATGAAATATCTTTAAAGAAAGATATAAAAGATGATTATTTCTCTCGAGGAGGGTCAATAACAGAATTAGAGCTCCGATTTGCAGAAGATTTAGGCAAAGAGGCCGCCATATTTATGCCCACAGGAACCCTCGCTAATCACATTGCTATTAGGTCTTTATGTGGAATTAAACAAAAAGCTATTGTACAGCAAGAAAGTCATATTTATAACGATTCGGGTGATTGTGTTCAATCTTTGAGTCATATCAATCTGCTGCCACTTGGAGGAAAAAACGCTAGTTTTACCTTAGAAGAAGTTAAAGAAGTTTTCCAAAAAGCAGAATCTGGTCGAGTAGCCACCCAAATCGGAGTGATATCCATAGAGTCTCCGGTAAGAAGAAAGTTTGGAGAAGTATTCGATTTTGATGAAATAAAGAGAATTTCAAGTTTTGCAAAAGAAAAAGGAATAAAAATGCATTTGGATGGTGCAAGAATTTATTTAGCTGCAGCTTATACTGGAATTAGTGTTAAATCTTATTCATCTCTTTTTGATACGGTTTACGTTTCGCTTTATAAATATTTTAATGCGGCCTCTGGTGCAATTCTGGCGGGTCCAAAAGACCTCATTGAACCCCTATTTCATACAAGGCGTATGTTTGGCTCGGGTTTGCACCAAGCATGGATTTTTAGCGAAGTAGCTTTATATTTTCAGCATAATTTTGCAGAAAGATACACAAAAGCAGTTAAAATTAGTGAGGCACTTTTTGATAATTTAGCCAAAAACAAAAGATTTAAAATCAATAAAATTACTAATGGCTCCAATATAATAAACTTGGAAGTCAAAGGTATTTCTCCAAAAGATTTTGCAAAAAATCTATTGCAACAAGGAATTTTAGTAAAAGAAAAAGATGAAATAAGCCTTAACCTGCTAGTTAACGAGTCAATACTTTATTCAGATGAAAACGAGTTAACATCAAAATTCTTAAAATCATTAAATTAGAATGAAAATTATTCTATTTCTATTGTGCCTAAGTATTACCGTTTACTCACAAAATCGTAATCAAAAAAATAAAGCAATATTTCTAGAAGATATTAGTTGGTCTAAAGCTAAAGAAATTTTAAATAATAAAGCTATTGTGGTTATGCCTTTGGGGGCAGGTTCAAAAGAACACGGACCACATTTACCACTTTCCACTGATTATCTTCAAGCTAAAGCTTTAGCCGATAGCGTTGCTTTAGAAAGAAATGTAATAATTACACCAATTATTAATTATGGATTTTATCCCGCGTTTTTAAAATATGCTGGTTCTACCAGTACCAATTTTGCCACAGCTACTGATATGGTCGTCCAAATAATTAGGAGTTTAGTGGCTTATGGACCAAAAAAGTTTTATATTATTAATATAGGAGTAAGCACCAACCCACCCTTAATGGCTGCAGCAAAAATACTAGCCGAGGAAGGCATTTTGCTAGTTTTTAGCCGATACGATAAGCCTGCCTTTGAAAAAGCAGAAGCAGCTTTCAGAACAAAAAATTATGGAGGCCATGCCGACGAAATTGAAACTTCTAATATATTGAGCATCAGACCTGAGCTTGTAGAAATGAAACAAGCAGTAAACGATTCATCAATGAAAGGAAAAGTAGGCAGCATGGCTCCATACCCAATAATTGAAGGAAATCTAAATACCTCTGGAATAAATGGATATGCAGCTTTAGGGAAGGCAGAAACTGGCAAAAAAAACATGAGAGCATTCGCAAAAGAGCTTATTAATGAGATAGATTGGATGGCAGAACTTGAACTTCCAAAAACCATAAATAGAAAAGAGGAGTTTGCTACTTTAGAAGGAATCTACCAAAATGAAAAAGGAGATCAAAAACTGGAGATCAGTCAAAAAGACAATTCACTTCATTATATTTTAAACGGTAAAGACCTCAGAAATTTTTTTCCTCTCTTTCGCGAAGGCCCAGATTATTTTAGTTCCATGTACCTCAATATGCTCTTTCTTAGAAATAAAAATGGAGGAGTAGAAAAAGCCTGGTGTAGATTAAGAGGAGAATATATCTGGATGGACAAAAAATAAGTTAGCTAAGACCAAAATAAAACATCAATTTTAAAAAAAAATACCCATTTGAAATGAAAAAATACTTTTTTATATTTTTATCTTTTTCTAGTTTTTCTTATGCTCAAAATCCATTAATGGAGCAAACACGAAATTATAGGAAAGCGAATGAGCACCAACTGCTCAATGAATTTATGGGTTTGCTTTCCATACCAAATGTAGTTTATGATACCGTTGGGATTCAAAAAACTGCTGCATATATCGTAAAAATGATGGAAGATCGTGGTATCAAAACTCAACTATTAGATGGAAAAACTAAAGGAATCCCACCTGCTATTTATGGTGAAGTGATGGTGCCCAATGCTACAAAAACCATAATTTTCTATGCCCATTATGATGGGCAACCCGTTAATCCGAATCAATGGGCAGAGGGAATTGAACCGTTTAAATCGGTTTTTTTAGATGCTTCTTTAGAAAAAGGCGGTAAGATTATTCCCGCTCCCAAAGCAGATGAGAAAATAAATCCCGAATGGCGAATATACGGAAGAAGCACCTCAGATGACAAAGCGGGAGTGTTTTCGATACTTACTGCTTATCAGATTATGACCAAACTAGGCATTCCTCCTTCCATAAATATAAAATTTTTCTTTGAAGGAGAAGAAGAAGCGGGCTCGCCACATTTAGAAGAAATTTTAGTAAAACACAAAGACAAACTTAAATCAGACCTTTGGATAGTTTGTGACGGACCTGTGCATCAATCTAGTAAAAAACAAGTAGTTTTTGGAGTACGTGGAGATGTAAATATGGAATTGAAAATTTACGCTTCCAAGCGACCGCTACATAGCGGGCATTATGGAAACTGGGCTCCCAACCCTGCCATGCAAATGGTAAAACTATTGGCTACTATGAAAGACGATAATGGAAGGGTCTTGATAAAAGGATTTTATGATGACGTCATTCCGTTTACCGAAATAGAGAAAAAAGCCATCGCAAAAGTGCCTTCTGTAGATGATCAAATGAAAAAAGAATTAGGGTTCATCCGACCAGAAGGGGGTGGAAAATCATTGGTGGAATTGATTAATTTACCATCACTCAATATTAATGGTATTTCAAGTGCCAACGTAGGAAAAATGGTGGCCAACGTAATTCCTGTCTCTGCAACAGCAGCTTTAGACTTAAGATTGGTGCTTGGAAATGACTCCAAAAGACAAGTTCAAAAAGTTATTGACCATATCAAATTACAAGGGTATTATGTTACACAAAATGAAGGAATAACTGACGAAGAACGCCTTAAATACCCACTCATCGTTCGTGTAATAGAAAAAAATGGGTATAATGCTCAACGTACAAAAATGGATTTGCCGATAGCACAAACTGTGATAAAGGCGGTACAATCTAGTACAAACGAAGAAGTTGTGCTAATGCCAAGTTTGGGCGGAAGTTTACCTCTATTT
>DAIQBE010000047.1:0-390 GCA_036781325.1 Leadbetterella sp.
TTCAAAATCACGTTTTGTATCTATTACAAACTCATTATTATAGTTAAAATCGCTTGTAATCATTTTTTCTTTGCATAATGCTTTCAGCTCATAAAATCCAGGAGTTATTATATATTTGTTGCAATTTTCCTTTGAATCGTCTCTCCATCCAAAATTATTGGATACAAAATCATCAAAAAATATGCTTTCTTTCTCTTTTTCTAAATAATCAGAATATTTTACCTGAGAATAAGTAAAGGAAGAACACATCATTAAAAAAATGGCTAAAAGAAATTTAAATCTATTATTTCTACATTTACTCATATTATATTTCTGTTTGTTGTTATTCAAAAAGTATTATATTTTTAAATTTTGCAATGTTCGGAAAACTCCAAAGCTTCTTTAAGCCAG
>DAIQBE010000047.1:400-11526 GCA_036781325.1 Leadbetterella sp.
AAGTGTATATTATTTTAAAAATTTGTAAATTGGTATTTATTAATTTTGCTTTAATCTTTTATAAATGTTGATTAATTATAAATCAACTCATTAATAAAAAAGGTCCTCATTCCAAAAATTCAGGCCAATATTCTGAAATCTTTTTTCGAACAAATGCCACACTTCTCTCCAATTGCTCCATGCCATCTACTCCATCTTCTATACTAATCCAGCCATCAAAACCAACTCTCTTTAATTCTGAAAAAATAGCATCATAGTTGTTTAATCCTTTTCCAATTTCTCCATGCCGTAATCTTTTGGCATACCCTGTAGCCCCACTTTCTTCTTTTCGTAAATCTTCAATAGTGCCTTCAATTAGATATCTGTCACTTGCATGCATGGTAACAACTCTGTGTGAAACTTTGTAAAGCAGTTCCAAGGGGTCTTCTCCGGCCAAAAAAGTGTTGCTTGGATCGTAATTAACTCCAAAATTAGGATGATTAATTCGGTCTAAAAGTTGGCAAAAAACATCCATTTGTTGAGCAAACTCAGGGTAATCCCAAAAGTCGTCTTTATAATGATTTTCTAAAATTAAAGTAATGCCTTTTTCTTTGGCTAAAGGTAAACAAGCTTCTATACATTCTGCGGCAAAGGATATTCCTTCCTCAATAGAAAGTTCAGGTCTTTTTTGACCTGACAAAACTCTACAAAATGAGCCCCCTAAAATATGCGTCATTTCTATCCAAAGCAACTGTTTTTGTATTTGACTCTGCCGAAATACAGGATCGGGATGTGTAAAATCAGGAGAGCAGCATAACATAGGAATTACTTTTCCATGTTTTTCCACCTGAAGTCGAAACTTTGGCCAAGCATTTGGATCTTGCATTTCTAAAAACCCTGCATACCATTCTAAACCATCTATTCTTAATTTTGAAGCAAGTTCAATCCATTCAGAAACCTTCATTGTGCCATCTTTGCACAACTCTTGCATAAAAGCTTTTGGGAATACCGCTAATTTTGGCATATTTTCAATTTATTAATCTTTATCTTTTACAGATGAGAGCCTGACCAATTTTTTGGCAAGTTTCTACCAATCAATGGAAATTGTTCTAATTCAATGACTTGAGCGCTTACTGGGCCACATTCATCCGACAATAAAAAAATACAAGCGGATGCTATTTCTTCTGGAGTAAATAATCGTTTGGCAGGGGCAAAAATATCTGGCAAGTCTTTAAACCAATCTGCTTTCATACCTTGTTGCTCTTTGTTTAGCACTTCTTTTTCTGTTAATACCCAACCTGGATTAATTTGATTAACTCTAACTCCTTTCTCTCTAAAAAGACTATCTCCTAGATTTCTACTAAGCGTCATTAATGCTCCTTTTGACATGCTATAAGCCAACAAATCTGGTTCGCCACACCATGCATTAATTGATCCAATATTTAAAACACATCCTTTATTTTGTTCTAAATAAGGAAGGCAAGCCTTAATAATTCTTAAGGGTGCTAATGCATTTACGCTAAACATTTTATGAGTAAAGTCCTCAGAAGAAGTTTCAATATTTGAGGAAGCAATAAAAGCGGCATTATTTACCACTGCGTCTAATTTGCCGAATTTATTCAACGTTTCTTTTACTAATAAATCTGGTGCAGCTGCTTCAGTAATATCTATAGTTAAATAAGTAGCATTATCTTTCCCAAATTCATTTACTAATTTCTGTCCTAAATTATCATCTAAACCATTAATGACCACTTTTGCCCCTTCCGCTATACAACGTTTTGCAATGGCTAAGCCTATGCCTGTATAACTACCTGTTATTAATATTACTTTATTAGATAACCGCATAACATTAAAAAGGCTTTAATACGCTTTTTACGACATTACCTGTATGCATTTCATGAAATGCTTGATGCCAATCCGAAATAGCCCAAACGCCACCAATAATAGGCTTAACATCTAGACTACCCGAAGACAAAAGACTAAGAACTTTTTCCCATATCGGCCAATTATGACTAAAACTTCCTTGAAGTCTTACATTTTTCTGAACCAAACTATCTAAGGAGAAATTTAAAGGTTGTGGTCCCCAGCCCACTTTCGTTATTTGACCATTCGGCCTAACCAAAGCTAAGGCAATCTTTAAAGTAGCACTTACTCCCGCAGCGTCTATTACGCAATCTACTCCGAGTCCATCTTGTTCAAATGCCCAATTACTTGCATCTCCAATTATAACTTCACAACCATACTTTTTCGCAATTTCCAATCGTCCTTTATCCCCCTCTAAACCTAAAATTGCTACATTTGCTCCACATAATCGAGCCATAGCCGCACATAATATACCAATAGTACCAGGTCCTATTACTAATACTCTATCACCAGGTCGAATTGATGAATTTACCACAACAGCATTATATGCCACCGAGCATGGTTCAGTTAAGCAAGCCTGTTCGAAAGGCAAATTATTAGGAACTGTATGAAGGCATCTAGCCGGTACTTTTACAAAACGAGTCATTGCTCCATTTACCCCATACCCAAAACCTTTACGAGATGGGTCTAAATTATATAATCCTTGCCTAGATAAAGGATTTGAAGGATTAATTACAGCAGCTGTTTCACTAACTACTCTATCGCCTTCTTTCCATTTTTCGACTCTTTTACCAATTTCAACAATATGACCTCCAAATTCATGACCAAGCACAACAGGATAATTGACCGGCCAACTATGATCTGCAGTCCACTGGTGCAAATCACTCCCACAAACTCCCACATTAGCTACTTCCAACAACACATCTTCTTCGCCAATTTCTGGTCTTAATATTTCTCTCAATTCTACACTTCCTTTTTCTGGGGCAAAATTTACAACAGCAAGAGACTTCATTTTAACTAATATATTTAGGTTATTTTTTAAAACATTAAAATCAAATTAAACTTCTCTATAGGCATGAATTCGCTCACAAATTAATCGAAGAGAAGCCTCTAAATCCCCATCAGCAGTTTTAAATGAATCGGCGTCAATTGTTAGAGGGGCCCCTAAAACCACCAAAGGTGCACCATATTCAGGACAACGAATCGCTTGTTCTAAACTCAGCCCCCCAACAGCCTGTACAGGAATTTTTACAGCATTAACCACGTCTCTTAATTGATCTAATGGACTAGGCATTCTAAGTCCTTGGGATGCAATTCCACGACGCTCATCATATCCAATGTGATGTACAATAAAATCACATCCTAAATCTTCCAACCATTTGGCAGCCTCCACCATGTCAGGACAACCTAGATTATCACCCATTACTTTGATACCGAAATCTTTACCAGCTTGCACTACCACTTTTATTGTCTCTTCATGAGCTCGCGCCATTACTACTACATGAGTTGCTCCGGCTTTTGCCATCATTTCTGCCTCTAAATAACCGCCGTCCATGGTTTTTAAATCAGCAACAATCGGTATACTTGGGAATGCCTCTCTAAGTTTCCTAACGCCATGAAGCCCTTCGGCAAGAATTAGAGGAGTTCCAGCCTCCAACCAATCCACTCCTGCCCTCAAAGCCATCGCTGCGGTTTCTAATGCTTCATCTATATTTGTTAGGTCTAAAGAAATTTGAACTATAGGTTTCATATATTTTTTTAAGAGTATTGAAATACATTTGGCAATTAAAACTGTTTAAAAGGACTTATTATAGACAAAAATTACATTATGAATGGGTCAAAGCAAAACCAAAAAAAATGCATTTTGTCTTGAAATTGGGCCCAAAATAAACTTTAATTTTTAATACTTTTAGTTTAAGTGTGCTTCAAAATTAAAAATAAGAAATGTTTTACTAATACCCAAAATAATAGTAATTTTCAAATCCTTTTTATAATTTTTCACATAAAATAATACGGTTAAAATATTCTTATTAGTAAGCAACTACATAATATTTAGAAATAGTTCTATTTTAGATTCAAGTAAATTTCACTATTTAAACTAATAAAAATCAATTATTTTAATTTACAGAAACTAAAAAATCTTCTAATTAACCCGAAAATCAGAAAATCGAGTTGGAATCCAAACTTGCATCTGATTCTGACCACGGTTGCACCAAACATAATAGGGAATGGCAACCACTTTCTTACTGGTTTTCACTACTCCCAATCCCGATTTATCTGGGCTTAAAATTATACCTTGAGTTGTTATACTTTTAACTTTTTCTGTACCAATTTGAGATTCACTTAGCATATAAGTAGCTGCTGGCTTTAAAATAAAATCTAGTGCTTTACCTTCATTATCAGCACCTTCTACACAATAAACCAATGGTCCGCGTTGCAATGCAACCCTATTTATGTTTTGTTTAACTTCATTTCTAGCAAATATTTTTTTTATAGTGAGAGGTAAAACCACCTCAATTTGATCAGAATCTTTCCAATCTGCATTTACAACGGCATAGCCATTTTCAATTTTATAAGAAACTCTTTTACCATTAACTTTAATTTCCATTTTTTCTGTTTTCAAAAATTCAGATTCATAAAGTTTTCCATCTACGGGTTGGTTTCCTAACCAACTTGGTATTCTTATATTCAAATCAAAATTAGTTGGGGTTTTTAAAGAAAGCTTTAATAATGCGTTCCCTTCGTATGGGTATTCAGTTTTTAATTCAAGTCTCACTTTTTCCCCTTTTATTTCTACCATTGCTTCACTGCCAACAAACAAATTTAAAAACAAGCCTTTAGCAGATTTTCCATAAATATAATCCCCCACCGAAGCGACTAATCGAGCAATGTTGGAGGGACAGCATGCGGTTCCAAACCATTCTTTTCTAAAATGACTTCCAGAAGAGGCCAATGGGTTTCCATAAAAAAACCGATCGCCAGTTAGGGAAAGACCATCTAATGCGGCATTATATAGACTTCTTTCTAAAATATCAATGTATTTACTTTCTCCGGTAAGGCTATTCATCCTTTGATTCCAAAACACCATCCCCACCGAGGCGCATGTTTCACAATATGCATTTTCATTAGGTAAATCATAATCTTTGCTAAAACCTTCATTTCCACCAGAAGAACCAATGCCGCCAGTAATATACATATTTCGATAAACTACATCTTGCCAAACCTCAGTCATGGCCTTCATATAGTCTTTGTCGCCCGTTTGAACTGCCACATCGGCTGCACCTGTGTAAAGGTACATTGCTCGCACTGCATGCCCAGTTATCTCCTTTTGACTTTTTACTGGCACTCCGTCTTGGCAATAGTCTGGGTCTTTCCATTGATTCCATATTACGCCTTTGCCGTGTCCTTTTCCTCGTTGGTCTAAAAACCAATCTGCTAATTTTAAATAATTGTCATTTCTGGTAGTTTTAAAAAGTTTGACTAAGGCCAACTCTATTTCTTGGTGCCCACTTACCCAAGGCCTATTTGATAATCTAAAAGTTTGGTCGATATGATTTGCAAATCTTATCGCTACATCTAACAGTTTCCTTTTTCCAGTTGTGTTAAAATAGGCTACAGCAGCTTCAAATAAATGGCCTGCACAATAGTCCTCATGCTTCTCCATATCTTTCCACCGATTTTCTAGGCCAGACAAACTATAAAACGTATTCAAATAACCATCCTTTTCTTGGGCAGCTGCTATTTTATCAATCCATTCATCAGCCTTTGCTTCAATGATAGGATCAGGGTGATTTTTTAAAGAATAAGCCATTGCTTCTAGGGCTTTATAAACATCAGAGTCATCATAATAAATGCCTTCATGCTTTTCACCTTGCCGTCTGGAGACTTTTTCGAAATTCCGAATCCTTCCAGTTTTTTGTTCTGTATTAATTATGCAAGTTTGTAAAGTAGCGGTTGCTACTTTTTCAAGTTTTGGTTTCCAAAAATTATCAGTAATCTTCACATCCGAAAAACCAATAGGTTCAATAATTCGAAGGGAAGATTGAGAAAAACATAGATGTGTAACTAACTGAAAAACAAGACAATAATAGAAATTCTTCATTTTTAAAGATTATATTTATTCTAAAATTGCTAAAAAAAACACAAAAATCCTAAAAATGAATCTTTAGATTTTTGCAAATAGGGGTTGTTGATCAATCATATATAATTTTGCACATGCTAAGGCATCCGAAAGAGCGTTGTGGTGGGTAAGATTGATATCATATCTGGCACAACAGGCTGCCAAATTTACTGGGTATTGTTTTTTCTTTCTAAAAATTTTTACAGTGCATTCCCATCGAGATGCAATTTGCAATTCACTATAATGAAGGCCATAGGTTTCCATTGTATGATACAAAACATTTCTATCAAAGGCCTCATTATGTGCTACCATTTTTCTTCCAAATAGTAATTCCTTTACTTTCGGGTAGATTTCTGCGAAGGTGGGAGAATTTCTAGTTTGCTCAGAAGTAATACCATGCACCTTGGTATTATGGTAATTATAAAAATTATTAGGAGGCTGAATTAAACTGTAATATTCTTCTTCTATTCGGCCATCCTTTACCGAAATTATACCAACAGCACAAGCACTGTCTTTCTGCGAATTAGCAGTTTCAAAATCAATTGCTACGAAATTCAATATTCACTTTTTAATTGCTTTGCCTTCAATTCAATATCCTAATTTCTTTTGCCAATGAAAAGCTTGCTTATCTTTATTTAATGAACCGTTTTCTATGGCTCTTTTTAGTTCATCGTGCATGGCACCTTTAGAGGTAAGATGCCATTCTCCACAGTCCAAACATTGATAAACAGTAACGGTATTATTTTGCTCAAACCGTATTCTGGCCTCCAATAATGCATCTACGGCTAATCTTTCAGAAATATATGTTCTTTTTGAGCATTTTTTCATTTCACAAAAATACAAAAATTATGCTTGAAGAAATTTATATAAAAGAAATAAAAATCACAAACGATTCCTTATTGCACATTCTTAATTCCTAATTTTAATATGGAAAATCAAATTCATTTACAAAAAACTCTCAAATAGGTAAAGTTTAGCTTGATTTACCTTACTTTTTAATTTTCTTGAAGAAACCTTAAGAACTTATATTTGCTATGAAGAAGTGGTTCTTGCATTATTTGGCCTTGGAATAGACAACTTTATAGAATAGATTTCTGGCTTCGGTATTTTGGATATGGTAAACAAATTTGAAGGCAAGCCATTAAGCTCAAGTTTATTAAATTACATTTTTACAATCCCCTTAGTGGAAGGCTTATGAGCTGCAGGAATTGCCTGTTTTTCTTTTAAAGTTGGCAGAGAATATTTAGAAATGCAGCAAGAAAACATTCCTGCAAAAGTCATTACCATTAAACCTACTTTTATTTATTTCATCTCAATTTAAATTCTTCTTTAAACAAACTTTGAATTTATTTTATTTGTTAGCCTAAAAATAATCAGTTACTATGACTCGAATAAATAAAAAAAGTAATTTAGTTGAACAAGAAAAACAAAGGGAAGATTTAGGTTTCGGCACAAAAGTTACTAGCAAAAATGCTAGATTGGTAAAGTCAAATGGAGATTTTAATGTAATCAAATTAGGACAATCATTTGAGGCTCGACTAAATCTTTACCATAGGCTTATAACTATGGACTATAAGTGGTTTATTGTGGGAATTCTGAGTTTTTATTTTACAATAAATCTTTTGTTTGGAAGTATTTATTACTTAATCGGAATGGAACATTTGGGTGGAATAGCTGCTACGGATGAACTTTCCGCTTTTTCTGAAGCATTTTTCTTTAGCAGTCAAACTCTTACTACCGTAGGTTATGGTCGGGTAAGCCCAATAGGATATTTTTCAAATGTGGTTGCTGCCATTGAAGCTTTAATTGGACTATTGGCTTTTGCCATTTTAACAGGTTTACTATATGGACGCTTTGCCAAACCTAATCTTAAAATTTTGTATTCTAAAAATGCCTTAATTAGCCCATATTTAGACACCAATGGATTTATGCTTAGAATGGCCAATGAAAAGAACAATCAACTAATAAATATGAGTGCAAGCATTATTTTCTCTAGAAACGAAAAAAAGAACGGAGAGGAAAGAAGACAATATTATAATTTAGAATTGGAAAGGTCGAAAGTAAAATTTTTTTCAATGTCATGGACATTGGTTCATCCTATAATTGAAAGTAGTCCCCTTTATGGAGAAACTAAGGAAAGCCTTTTGGCCTCAGATGCAGAATTTCTTGTTTCAATAGAAGCCATAAATGATACAAACGCAGATCCGGTACATTCTAGAAAATCCTATTTATATGACGAGTTGATTTGGGGAGCGAAATTTGAATCCATGTCTGAGCCCATTGATGATGCCTATGTAATGGATTTATTAAAAATAAGTGATTATAAAAATGTGGAATTGAATTCCATTTAAGTTTTCTTTCATGCAACTTTATTAAGTAGTTTTTCATCTTTACAAAAAGAACAAACCGCTCATACATAAAATAAAACCATTTATGTATAAGCCAATACCTTGCATCGCATAATACTATTATTTTTGCATTGTTCTTAATTTAAAAATACAAATATGAAAAAGCTATTACTTTTAACATTCGCCCTATCGGCGGCCTTGAATTCATTTGCCCAGAACCCCAGAAAAATTAAAGGATTAGTGCTGGATGAAAAATCTAATTCAATTCCCTTTGCCAACGTGCTACTTCTAAAAGCTAAAGACAGTACTTTAGTAAAAGCTGCTACAACAGATTTAGAAGGAAATTTTATTATGGAAGATTTCAAAGACAACCACTATCTACTAAAAATTAGCATGGTAGGTTTCAAAGAATTCTATTCCCCAAAATTCATTATCAATGCTGAAAAACAAGGTTTAGATTTGGGGAAAGTTAATATGTTGCCTTCAGAAAATCTCTTGGAAGCTGTAAATGTTACCGCAAAGAAGCCTTTTATTGAGCAACAATTAGATAAAACTGTTGTAAATGTAGAAAACAGTATAGTTGCGACTGGGAACACCTTGTTAGAAATTCTTGAAAAATCGCCTGGAGTAGTTATTGATAGACAAAACAACGCAATAAAACTAAGAAACAAGGATGGTGTAATGGTTATGATTGATGGTAGAAGAAATTTCCTTTCCAATGAAGCACTCATTCAGTTTTTAACCAATCTAAACAGTGAACAAGTTGCTAGTATTGAAATTATTACTAATCCATCCTCTAAATATGATGCCCAAGGAAACGCTGGGATTATTAATATTAAACTGAAGAAAAACCTTTCTTTTGGAACGAATGGATCTTTAACTATTTCAACAGGAAAAGTATTTTTGCCGGATGCCCCAAATGATTTATATAGGCTGTCTACCAATTTGAGTTTAAACCATAGAAATAAAAAATGGAATATCTTTGGCAATATTAATCCAGGTTCAAATACCCAATACAACGACAATAACTTAATTAGATCAACCAATTACGAAGGACTTAGGAGCGAATTCAATCAAGTTTCACAAAGAAATGGGAGAGGAATTTTTACAAATGGCAAAATTGGTGCTGACTATTTTTTAAGCAAAAAAACCACCATAGGAGCTATGGTTGATGTAAACAATTGGAATGGCTCAATGAACGCCACTGGGTTAACAAATATTACAGAAATAAAAAACCAAGGACGTGAGAATAGCTCACTTGTTCCTCTAACAAAATCTGAAAATGACAATATAAATTATACAGCTAACTTTAATTTAAAACATAATTTTGACGATAAAGGCAAAGAAATGACTTTTGATTTAGATTATAGCGGATTTAAAACCAACTCTATTCAAAACTTTGATACAAAGTTTTATGGTTCTCAAAATAATCTTACCCAGACTTTAATTCAAAGAAACCCATTAAAATCTAATATTGATATTTTCGCTGCAAAAGTGGATTTCTCAATTCCATCAAAAAGTAAAGCAAAAATAGATATAGGTGCAAAATCAAGTTTCGTAAAAACAGACAATGACTTTTTGTTTGAACAATTAATTGATAATTCTTGGCAAAAAGATGTAGGAAAAACAAATCAGTTTATTTACACAGAATTTGTAAATGCAGCATATATTAATGTAGGAAAACAATGGAAAAAAGTGGGTATTCAATCAGGCTTAAGAGCTGAGCACACTATTTCTGAAGGAAATTCAATCACTCTAAACAAAATAGTTGCTAGAAATTATTTAAGCTTGTTCCCAACTATTTTTGTAAATCAAACAATAAGTAAAGACCATGCCATGCGGTACAGCTATAGTCGCCGAATTGGACGCCCTAACTATCAACAGCTAAACCCATTTTTGTTTTTTCTAGATCCATATACTTTTCAAAAAGGAAACGAGTTTTTAACTCCCCAATTTACTGATAATTCAGAATTAACGTATTCTTACAAAGGAGGATCCTCCATTTCATTTGGATACTCTTTTACCAAAGACAATATATTCGATATTATTGAACAAGAAGACAATTCCCGAAAAACGTTTCAAACAACTACAAATATTGAAAAAGTAGAGAACTTCTCAGTTAATGTCTCTTTCCCATTAACAATTAAAAAATGGTGGACTGTAAACAACAATTTCAGTGTCTACTACAATAGATTTAGAGATAGAAATGTAAGTGGCGGTGTATTAGACATAGGACAAACTGCCTATAATTTTTATACCGGAAGTACTTTTAGTTTGAAAAAAGGATGGTCGGCTGAGGCAAATATGTGGTACAATTCACCTAATATTTTTGGAATGATTAGGTCTACAAAACCTATGTATGCAGTAAACGCTGGTGTTCAGAAAGTTATTGATAAAAAATCAAGAATAAAACTCAATGTGAATGATTTATTTTTAACTTCATTTATGAATGGTAAAATTGATTATCAAAACGTTGACTTGATGGTAAAAAATCGTTGGGCAAGTAGAAGAGCTACAATAAGTTACACCTATACTTTTGGCAACCAAAACGTAAAATCTGCAAGAAGAAGAAGTACTGCAACCGACGATTTAAAAAGAAGAGCTGGCGGTAATGAAGGCTAAGTAAAACAATTAAAATACAAAAAATATAACTTCTTTTTTAATAGAAAAAAACACCTTTTTATGGAAGGTGTTTTTTTAATATTTATACACTAATGCATTACAATGCATGCCTGCTCCTACTGATGCCATCACAATTAAATCGCCTTTATTTATTTTATACTCTCCCAGGTTGTTTTTCAAAATTAAGTCAAGCA
>DAIQBE010000048.1:0-11483 GCA_036781325.1 Leadbetterella sp.
ACGAACAAATCCTTAAAGCAAAATCCAGGGTACTGATTTTTGTAAAATGTCTTGGTATTAAATGGTAAAAAAAACTACGAAATTTATTTTCGTAGTTTTTTTTTATAAATGTTAATTTTAAAGTCCATTTAACATACAAATCCAATTAGGAGCTTCCTTTTTCAAATACTTTTAGAATTTATTTTATTTTTCGCATAGGGCTTGAATAATTAGCGTTGGATTACTCAATTCTTTAGATATTGGAAAACAAGAATCAAAAATAAATAAAGTCTTAAATAATATGCCCTATTAAATTGAATCAAAGTGAAACCTTAGGTTTTTGTACTCAATTTTTGTCTCCATTTGTTTTAAGCATTCTTTAAACCAGCCCTTCTTTTGTTGATTTGAATATTCTAATTCATTTATTAAATTCTCTATATTCCCTTTAATTATTAATTTATGCTTGGTAAATAGAGCATTACTAAAGGAATAGTTGCTATCGAAAAAATCCTCGAATAAACCATTGCTATTTCTTTTTATATAGGTGATTTCTTCATTTAGGTCTTTTAATTGGGCTTGGAGTATTTTGTTGTATCGCAATAGCATATCGTCCGCCAAAGTAGTTGCTTCTAGTTCGTTTTCTTCCAAATAGGTGATTTGTAGCTTTAAAAGAGCCATAAAGTCATTTTCTTTATAGGCTTTTGTAACTAATTTTGTTATTTCAGTAAATTCATTTTGTTTATTAGGATCTAGCTGTCTGTCAGGATGATATTTTTTTATCAATCTAAAATAAATCGCTTTGGCATCTAGCGCAAGGATCTTTTCTTCCTCTTCTTCCTCTTTTTGCTTTTTAGTTTGTTTTTTAGATTTCTTCTTAGGTTCTTGGTGGCCAAAATGTGATTGAAATTTTTCTTGATTTTCTTCGATAAAGCGTTTAAATCCTTTTTTTATAATTTCATCAGGATCTACATTAATTCCAAATTTACTTTTTACTAATTCAGAAATAAAGTCTTGTTCAATTCTAACTTGTTCAAATTTCTCCCCATAGTATTTAAGATAGAGCGCTTTTAAAATGTCATTGTCCTTTTCTGAATTTTTTAATAATTCTTCTAATTCTTCGAGAATATATTCCTTAAAAATCAGAAACTTGGTTTTTGAAATAACAATTTGATCAACTACCTCATCTAATCGAATAATTTTATTTATTTGATATTGGGCTTGTTTTTTTAACAAAGGGTGCAGTTCAGACTGTAATCTGGGGATTACAATCCGCATTCCTTCTGTTAAATTATCTTGATGAAGTTTTTTTATGGATATATCTTCCAAAAGCTTTTCATAACGTTGAAATAATTTTGTTTTTTTTGACTGTGCCGTTTTATTTTGAATAATTTGATTTGACATTTTGCTTTTTTTGATATAATTTATGCTAAATGCATTTTGAAAGGTTTCGAAAATTAAGCCCAAATTATTTTTTTTGAGTCGATTTTAACTTTAAAAGCCTTACTCGATATTTTTAAACAGATTGGAAATTGCATTTTGCAAATTTCAAAAAATAATTATTAAACCCTATTTTAAAAGTATTTTAATTTTGATTTTTGAGTTTGGTAAAAATGCACCTATTTTTATCTAAAATTAATGATTTATTGTTGGAAAATATACCACTAGCCGAGCGACTAAGACCTAAACTATTAGATGATTATATTGGGCAAGACCATATCTTGGGGAAAGGCAAACCTCTTAGGAATGCCCTGGATTCTGGAATTGTGCCTTCTATGATACTTTGGGGGCCTCCTGGGGTCGGTAAAACTACTTTAGCCTTAATGTTGGCAGAAATTACCAAAAGACAGTTTTATAGCCTAAGTGCAATTAGTGCAGGTGTGAAAGATCTCAGAGATGTTTTAGCACGGCCTTCCGGTTTGTTTTCGCCAATTTTATTCATCGACGAAATCCATAGATTCAATAAATCTCAACAAGATTCTTTATTAGGTGCTGTTGAAAAAGGCAAAGTTACTTTGATAGGAGCTACAACTGAGAATCCTTCTTTTGAGGTGAATTCTGCTTTGCTTTCGCGATGTCAAGTGTATATATTAGAAGCATTTGGTCAAAAAGAGCTAAATGGCTTATTACAAAGAGCTTTAAATTTTGACATTTGGCTAAAAGAAAAAAATGTAAAAGTCTTAAAAACTGACTCTTTGTTTAGACTAAGTGGGGGAGACGGCAGGAAGCTTTTGAATTTGGTAGAATTAATAGTTAATGCTCAATTGGGTAAATCTGATATACAAATTGATGATGATTTAGTAGAAGAAGTTGTTCAGAGAACTATTGCTAGATATGATAAATCTGGAGAACAACATTATGATATAATTTCTGCATTTATTAAGAGTATAAGAGGCTCTGACCCTAACGCTGCTGTTTATTGGATGGCAAGAATGATTGTAGCTGGCGAGGATGTGAATTTTATTGCTCGGCGAATGCTCATCTTAGCCTCTGAAGATATTGGTATTGCAAATCCCACGGCTATGATGGTGGCTAATGCTTGCATGGACGCAGTAAAAAAAATAGGATATCCAGAGAGTAGAATTATTTTATCTCAGACGGCCATATATTTAGCTACATCACCCAAATCGAACGCTTCGTATTTAGCCATTGAAAAAGCGATTGAATTGGCTGAAAATACCGCTCATTTGCCAGTTCCTTTGGATTTAAGGAACGCACCTACAAAATTAATGAAAGAAATAGGGTACGGAAAAAGCTATAAATATTCTCATGATTTTGAAGGAAATTTTATAGCTCAAAACTTTCTTCCAGATGATTTAAAGGGAACAAAAATTTATGAACCTGGAAACAATGCAAGAGAAAACGAAATTAAAAAATTACTTCAAAACTGGTGGGGCGAATGGTATGGGTATTAAAATAAAATTAATCTTATAGATTTTATATGAGTCTTCAAAGTAAATAGTTTGTTGGAATTACACTCTTTCGGTTACAATAAAATCTTCTTTTGTAATGCCTTGTTTTACAAAAAGCTCCCCTAAAAATCCTGCAAGAAATAGTTGAGATCCTAAAATTATAGCCACTAAAGCCAAATAAAATAATGGATTTTCTGTAACATTTCTAAAAG
The DNA here is from genome assembly GCA_036781325.1 of Leadbetterella sp. Lineage (GTDB taxonomy): Bacteria > Bacteroidota > Bacteroidia > Cytophagales > Spirosomataceae > Leadbetterella. The sequence goes on from DAIQBE010000048.1 coordinate 3,101, forward strand.
GTTGATGGGAGTAAATACAGTAAAGTTTTTGAATAATTAAAGACACGGTAATTATGCTTCCTAAGAAAAAAGAAAGGAAACCAAAAGATCCAAAAAAATGCATAGGCCTTCTTCCAAATTTATTTATAAAAGTAATGGATAAAAGGTCTAAAAAACCATTGATAAAACGCTCTAATCCAAATTTTGTATAACCATATTTTCTAGACTGGTGTTGAACAACTTTTTCACCTATTTTTGTAAATCCATTCCATTTGGCAACAACAGGAACATAACGGTGCATTTCACCATAAATAGTCAAACTTTTTGTCACTTTGGAATTGTATGCCTTTAATCCGCAATTAAAATCGTGTAGGTAAATATCTGATATATAGCGAGTAACAGCATTGAAAAGTTTAGTGGGAATTGTTTTGGTAATTGGGTCAAATCTTTTTTGTTTCCAACCAGATACTAGATCAAAACCGTCCTGCTTTATCATTTTGTATAGGCCAGGAATCTCTTCTGGGCTATCTTGCAAGTCGGCATCCATAGTAATTACCACTTCTCCTATTGCTTCATTAAATCCTAATTGGAGAGCGGCAGTTTTGCCATTGTTTCTTGAAAATTTTAAACCTATAACTCTTGAATTTTGAATTTTAAGTTTTTTGATTACCTCCCATGAACCATCATTGCTACCGTCATCAATAAATAGGATTTCATAGGAAAAATCATTTTCATCCATAACTTTCTTAATCCAATCATGAAGTTCCTGAAGAGACTCTTCTTCATTGAAAAGAGGAATAATTACTGATATATCTACTTTTTCCATTTAATTCAAATATTTAAACAAATTTCTAAAAATTAAGGTAATAATCGCTTAAAAGATTAACAAATCTTTGGCTATAAGTTTTTGAGTCGGATTCATAAATACAAATTTCTTCATTTTTTTGAACAAAAAGCTTTTCTTTTTTGAATTGAGCTATTTTTCTAAACTCGACTTTCAACGGGTTATGTTTAATACTAATCATATTTTGTACCAAAAAATCATATTTTTTGGCAATTTCTACAAAATTACTCATTTCTTTTATGGGTAAAAGCACCCAAAAGCTTCCATGTTCTGCTAATAAAGTACTACTCCCTTGACATAATTCATCAAAAGTCAATGCCAAAGAATGATGTGCTATGTTTTTACCTTTTTTTGGTGATAAAAGCTGATTCTCATAAAAGGGAGGATTACAAATAATCAACTCAAATTTTGTTTTAGCATGAGTTAAATAGTTTTGCAAGGAATCATTTATTATAGTAATCTGACTATAATAATTGCTATTTTTTACATTTGAAGTGGCTTCTTGTGCTGCCATAGATTCAATTTCTATTCCAATTATATGTGTAGAACTTTTTTTTTGAGCTTGCATTAATGCTAATAATCCCGTTCCTGTTCCAATATCCAAAATATGGGTTGTTTTTTCTTCTATTTCGATTAAAGAACCAAATATGCAGGAATCAGTGCAAACCTTCATGGAGGTTTGCTCTTGAAATATGGTAAATTTCTTAAACTTAAACATTACTTTCTTCCAAAATCAGCTGGATTTTCGCCCCACATTTTTGTTTCCCATTTTAGTACCTTATTAGAGAAATTATTTTCTTTTAACCATATTTCTGCCCGAATTAACAATTCAAAGAGTTCCGTATTTCGGATTGTTGGTGTAAGTTTAGTATTCGGTTTCCTATTTCTTATCCAACTAATTGCAGTTTTTGAATCAGAATATACAGGCAATGGTGAATTATGTTTTCTTAGCAATGCAAGAGCGTGAACTATTGCTAAAAATTCGCCAATATTATTGGTTCCATCTTGAAAAGGACCTTTTCTAAAAAGTAATTTTCCAGATTGTAGCTCGAAACCTTGGTATTCCATGTCACCAGTTTTTGTGTTCCATGCAGCGTCTACAATAATAGCTTCTTGAATTGGGGATTTCGTAAAAAGTTGAGTAGGTTTTATTGAAACAGCTTTAGGGCTAACACTAGAGAAATAGTTTTTTTTAAGGGCTATTTCGGCTTCTTTTAACGTATCGAAAGCTTTATATTGAGCACCTTCAAATCCTTCAACTAATTTTTTGCATTCTTCCCAAGTATTGAAAATGCCTTTTTCTCTTCCTGACCATATCGCATAAAACTTATTTTTTTTTGCCATATATTAGTTTAAAACCATTTTATCCTCCTTACAGTCATAATAGGCATAAAAACTAGAATGAAAATGCTCTTCCGGTATTTTTGATACTTCAAAGTCAACTTTTCCTACATAAAAATCTCTGAAACTCTCCGTGTTATTAATAATTTTTTGAATGAAAGTATGTTTTGGTTTTCCGATTGCCATTCCAAATTCTTGAATATCCGGTTTGAACATTAAATTTAGCGGAATTTTATACTTATTGCCATTTTTAGCCAAACAAACTGGAATAGGCTCAAATTCCTGATCTCCTCCAAAAAAACCATATTTTTTTTGAGCAATTTTAAATTCTTCTTCATTTTCTCCAAATAGGATAGCAAGTTTTTTCCTGGGAGACGAAATACCATTTTGTATCAAAGAATCTGTTTTTTGTAGTAATTTCCTTAAATTAAATACATTTTTTCCAGACCTAATTCTTTCCCTGATGGATTGTCTAATAAGATAAGTTATGGAATCAGTAATATTAAATCCAATTTCTGCCATTTGTTTAAAAATAAACGAGGTTGTTGACATTCCAGGAATGGTATTTGGATCGTGAAGGATAACTTCATTATCTGGTGTTAGAAATCCATCAATTCTACTGATAACGCTCATGCTTGTTATCTCAAATGCATTTAAAATTCTTTCATGAATTTTATCTAGGTTTTCATTACTGGTTAGAACTGGTATTCTTTTTTTACTCGCAGCAGATTTGTATTTTGATTTAAAATCAAAAGATTGAATATCACCATAAACTTCTGCCGGGGGCAATGCAAAAGCTTTTCCTGAATCATCTTGAATTACTCCGCAAGAAAATTCTTGGCCAGTGGTGAACTCTTCAATCAAAACATAATCTTCGCTATTTACTGAACTTAAATGTGCTTTTTCGTTAGAAATTAGATAATGGTCTAATTTTTTTAACAAAATAGAAGGATGATATACAACTTCATCATTTAAAACCACTGGAAATCCTATTCCCTCATCTAGATTGGACATTTTTTCCATTTGATTGGCTTTTTGTCTTTTACTAAGCTTTTGCCAATCTTTTTTTGATATTTGAGTTTCAAACAAACACTGGCTCACTCCTTTGGAAAACTCTTCTAAACTTCTTTTTTTAATAATGGCTACTCCAATGGATGATCCTTGATGAGGCGCTTTTACTACTAAAGGAAAACCAATTTCAGAAATTAACTCAGAAAAAAGTTTGGATTTGTCTGCTTTTGCCCATTGATCTTTTGAAATAGTTTTGTATTTTTTGGTTTGGCCTGTAACCAAAGCCATCAGTTTATTTTGTACTGGCTTGTCTATTCCCACTCCAGAACCTAAAATGCCAGGCCCCATATAAGGAACTCCAATCCATTCTAAAATGCCTTGAATATTGCCATCTTCAGCAAATGGGCCATGCATTACCACAAAAGCAAAATCAATCAGATTCTTAATTTCCTCTATTTTTACTTGTGATCCTATTTTGTAAATTAATTTATACAATTGTGTATCTTTAAGTGGGCCTAAAGATTCGATGTATATTTTAAATCCGTTGTTATGGTTTTTTGAAGGATAAAAACTTCTTATGTCAGATTCATAAAGTAATTGTGGGTCAATTTTTATAAAATTTCCAATACTATCAACAAAAATAACAATTGGTTCAAAATACCTTTTATCAAGGTGCTCATAAGCGGTTCTTCCACCCAAATAAGAAATTTCCCGTTCTCTGGATTGACCGCCAAAAAATATCCCAACTTTAATTTTATTATCCATAGTGCCGACTGAAGTCTATTTAGGCATTAAAAATCTAAATTGTTTGCAAGATAGAAAAAAAAATTACCCTTTGATAAATCAAAAGGCAACATTTATAAATATTGATTATTTTTTTCTTAATTAGAATTGAAAACATGAATATTTGATGCCTCCACTTTTCTAATTTCAGGGACATTTTTTAATATAGCATCTTCTAAACCTGCTTTAAAAGTCATAGAAGACATTGGGCATGTTCCGCATGACCCCACTAATTCAAGCTTAACAATGTAATCTTCAGTTATTTCACTTACAATTACATTTCCACCATCGGCCTCTAAATAAGGCCTTACCTTATTTAAGGCTTCTTCAACGCGGTTTAATAAATCTTCCATAATTTCATAAAGTCCTTACAAATATATTGAAATTAACTAAAAATACCTAAAATTGATTTCATTTTGAGGCAAATACTTGTGTCCAATAATTCTCATTTGTACCTATACCCATTTCTTTAAAATTTGGATTCATTATATTTTCGCAATGTGAAGGACTATTTTTCCAGGCTTCTATCACTTCTTTTTCAGAAGGACTGAAACCTTGAGCCATAAAGATATTCTCTCCAAAGGTTTTCCATATATATCCAGAATTAGTAATTCTTGTTAGCGGATTTGAACCATCTGGGCTTACATGAGAAAAGTATTTCTTAGTAGACATATCAATACTATGCGCTAAGGCTACCTTTTCTAAAGTAGTGTTCCATATTATAGACTCAGTTTTGCCGAAGAACTTATTTCCGCAATTACAACCATTATTTCTTATCTGATTAACTAAATCAAGCAATTCATTTTTCTTTGCATTATTTATATCTGGAATTTCTTCTATTTTTTGACAAGAAAGAAAAGCAACTACTATAATACCGAATATAAGTTTAGTCATTTATGAGTTATTATTCCATAAATTTTTATCAAAATTCGTTCCAAATTAAAAGTATTACATCAAATTTTTAAGCGAATGTATTTATTTTAACTCTCTCAGTTTTAGGAATGTTAGCATTCCTCATTGCAATTTGTCTCGCTAAATTTTCAGAGGCAATTTTGAATGCATGACTAGTTATATTGTCTTGATCCATTACAATTGGCCTGCCCTCGTCTCCTCCCTCTCTAATTTTCTGAACTAAAGGAATTTGACCTAATAATTGAACTCCAAATTTGTCAGCAATTTGTTGTCCCCCTCCTTGCCCAAATATAAAGTATTTATTGTCTGGTAGTTCGGAAGGCGTGAAGTAGGACATATTTTCAATTACCCCTAAAATTGGAACATTAATATTGGCTTGACTAAACATAGACCCTCCTTTTGTTGCGTCTGCTAAAGCAACTTTTTGAGGGGTGGTAACGATTACAGCCCCAGTAACTGGAACAGTTTGAACCAAAGTTAAATGAATATCACTAGTACCTGGGGGTAAATCAAGCAAAAGATAATCTAGCTCTCCCCAATCTACATCCCCGAAAAATTGCTTCAAAGCCTGGCTTGCCATTGGCCCTCTCCAAACCACTGCACTTTCTGCCGGAGTAAGAAAGCCAATTGAAATCATTTTAATTCCATATTGCATTATGGGTGAGATCATGTTTTTACCATCAATTACGGAAATCATGGGTTGCAAATCTTCTACTCCAAACATAATTGGAATTGAAGGCCCTGAAATATCCGCATCTATTATTCCTACTTTAGCTCCAGCATTTTTAAGTGCCATTGCCAAATTTACTGTGACAGTTGATTTTCCTACTCCTCCCTTTCCTGAAGAAATAGCAATAATATTTTTAACCTGAGGTAATAAAATGTTTTTATTTAAAACACTTGTTACTTCAGAAGTCATATTTATTTTAATATCTATTCCTTTTCCGAATTCTGAAACCAAAGCATCCGTACAGCGTTTCTTAATAAGCTCTTTTAAAGGACAAGCCGGTGTAGTTAAAATAACAGTAAAAGCTATTTGATTAACTCCAATTTCGATGTCTTTTATCATGTTTAAAGTAACCAAATCTTGTTTTAAATCTGGTTCCTCTACTGTGCTTAGTGCTTTTAAAACTTTCTCTTTATTTATTGTAAATTCTCCCATTAAATGTAATTATTGTATTTTTTAACATCAATTTTTAACAATTAGTTCTTCTTTTTCTAATTGGCTTTTAAGCAGTATAAGCTCATTTTTTACATCAATTTTATTAGATAAGCTTTGGATTTTGGCTATTGTTTTTTTTATAAATATTTGATGCTGAATGGTTTTAGGGTTGAAAGGTTTATGTGCTATTGCCGATTTTATTTTTTTCCAATCTGCCACAAAAGTTAATAAATCTGTATTGAAATAAGAATTAGAAAAGTTTTCTAATATATACTCCTCTGCCATTTCGTTTGGATGAATTAAGTCGGCCTTATAGTATCTATAATCTCTAAGATCGTCCAACATTATTTCGTAAGCTGGGAAATAAGTCACATCATGGTATTGAGAAATTATATCATGTACTAAAACCCTTAGTATAGATTTACTCAAATTATTCAATGAAATTGTATCTTTCAAATGTCGAACAGGACTAATAGTTAATATAATTTTTAAATCTGGGTTGAATTCTTTTAATCGATGATATAAATTTCTAAATATTATAAATTGATCCCCTAGACTTAATAATTTTTTCTCGAAAAGATTGTTATCTAACTTATGACAATTTGATACTATTTCTTTTAAATCTATTTTTTCATAAACCCATGAAGTGCCTAAAGTAATAACTAAGTAGTTTGAATTTTTTAAACCATTTTTGAAAATTAGCTTGGCATTCTCAATTTGAGTTATTAAATTTTCTAAATTTTCATTTCTGAAATTTGAATGGTAGTCTAAATGAACGTATAATTCTTCTTTTTTAATTATTTTTTTTCGATCCAAATCCGAATCACTTATAGAATCTAGGATTAAATTTGAAATAGATTTTAAATTATAAATTACACCAAATGGATTATTAAGACATTCAATTTTGATATTATTTAGATAATTTCCCAAAACCTCAGAAAAGCAGGAACCAATTGTTAAAAATTTTGTATGTAATCCAAATTTTATATTTTTTAAATTTGGCTCAATTGATGTTCTGAATTCCATAATTTATACATCCTAAAATTAATGAGATTCTCTTTTAACTTCACTTCCAGAATTTCCAACTAAAAAGTCAAAATCTGCCCCCTCGTGTGCTTGATTTACATTTTCAATATATAACTTGGCATAGCCTCTATTGTAACCTAAATCAATTGGCTTCCATTTTTTTCTTCTTTCTTCCATCTCTTCATCGCTAATCTCTAAAGTGATATTTTTATTTAGTACATCAATGGAGATGTAATCACCATTTTGAACAAAAGCCAATGGACCACCTATAGCAGATTCAGGAGAAGCATGCAAAAACACAGTTCCAAATGCAGTTCCACTCATTCTAGCATCAGAAATTCTAACAATATCGGTAATTCCCTTATTAATTAGTTTTTTTGGCAAGGCCATGCTTCCAACTTCTGGCATTCCTGGATATCCTTTCGGTCCGGCATTTTTAAGTACCATTACTGAGTTTTCATCTATATCTAAGTCTTCTAAATCTATTTTTTCATGATATTCTTCAATTGTCTCAAATACTACTGCTTTTCCCCGGTGTTTTAATAAGTGTTCCGAGGCGGCAGATACTTTGATTACTGCCCCATTTGGACATAGATTTCCTTTTACAACCGTTATGCCTGCTTCTTTTTGTAATGGATTATCAAATGTGCTTATTACATCCGTATTCCAATTTCTTGCTGATTTTGAGTTTTCAATTATAGATTTACCATTTACTGATATAGCATCTTTTCTTAGAATATGGCTTAATTCCTTAATTATTACAGGCAAGCCGCCAGCATAATAAAAATCTTCCATTAAATATTTTCCAGAGGGCATTAAATTTAATAGTAAAGGAATTTTACTCCCATGAAAATCGAAGTCTTCCAAATGAAGTTCTACGCCCATTCGCTTTGCAATTGCAAGCAAATGCAAGATTAAATTAGTGGATCCTCCTACAGCGGCATTAACTTTTATCGCGTTTTCGAAAGCTGCTGGACTAAGAATATCCGCTATTTTTAAATTTTCTTTTACCATTTCTACTGCTCTCATGCCGCTCATGTGCGCTAACATTTTTTTTCTAGAATCTACGGCTGGAATTGCCGAAATACCGGGAAGAGTTAAGCCCAATGCTTCTACCATTGTGGCCATTGTAGATGCAGTACCCATAGTAGAGCAGTGCCCTGCAGACCTACTCATACATGCCTCCGCTTCTTCAAATTCTTCTGCTGACATTTTACCGGTTCTGAAATCGTCTGCAAATTTCCAAACATCAGTACCAGAGCCAATTGCTTTCCCTTGAAAACGACCATTTAACATGGGTCCGCCTGGCACTACAATGGTTGGTA